>JAZRLU010000098.1:0-6053 GCA_045647045.1 Eubacteriales bacterium | reverse complement strand
ACATGGCTACGATCCGACTTCAGCGCTTTAAGGTTTCGGTAATAAGGCAGCTTACGTCTCTTAGCGCTATTGCAAACGGCGGCGTGCTGCTTGAGCCGTACGTTGTTGAGAAAATTACCGATGCAAACGGAAATACGGTATATGAGCATAGCGTAACCGAGGTGCGCCGCGTTGTAAGCGAGGAAGTGGCAAACACCGTAGCAGATATTCTTGAAGCAGGTGTCAGCGGTGACGGCGGAGCTAAAAACGCCGCGGTTGACGGATATAAGATTGCCGCAAAAACAGGTACCTCACAAAAATTTGACGTTCTTGATGAAAACGGCAACTCATACCTGCGCATAGGCTCTACGTATGCCTTTTCTATGTCTGAGGACGGCGGCATTGCAGTTATTATAGTTGTTGACGAGCCGAGCGGAAGCGTAAAATACGGCAGCGTGGTTGCCGCGCCCTACGTATCGGCATTTCTTGCCGAGGCTCTTCCCTACCTCGGATATTACGCAGACGGCACGGATACCTTAACAAGCATAGGTGATCTTGTGGGCTTGCCTATAAAAACCGCAACCGAAAGACTTAAGGCACTTGGAGTTGAATATGAGATCATAGGCTCGGGGGCAACGGTAATGGCGCAAACGCCATCCTCCGCAGATGCATTCGTAAGCAAGGGCGGCAGGGTGATACTTTACACAAGCCACGATAGCGAGCTTTATTCCGCCGTGCCAAACGTGGTTGGAATGTCACTTAGCGAGGCAAATGCGGCGCTTAATCTTGCAGGGCTGAATATGCATCTTGAATATCCGCCCGGAAACGGCAATCCCACGGTTACCGCGCAAAGCATTACCCCCGGCGCGGTTGTGCCGAGAAGAACGGTTGTTTCGCTTACTGTAATTTATTTGGATTTTGAGGATTGATATGCGAGTAAAGGATCTTATTCCAAAGGATGAATTCAAAAAACCGGATGCGGTTATCAATACCGATTTTTGCGCGATATCGGCAAATCACAAAAAAGCACCGCAGGGATGCCTTTTGTTTTTGCAAAGGGGCGTAAGCTTTGATACAACGGCGCTGATACCGGATTTTTTAGCCGTATCCCCCGGTGCGATCGTATGCGAGGATGCCTCGGCATTTCCAAAAACCGATATCCCCTTGATAGAGGTAAAATGCGCGCGCCGCGCGTATGCGTACGCATGCTGTGCGATGGAGAATATAAATTTCGGCAGATGCGCTTTTATAGGAATCACGGGTACTAACGGGAAAACCACCACGGCAACTATGATATACCGAATACTGAGGCACGCGGGAAAGAGGTGCGGACTTATAGGCACGGGCGTTATTTTGCTTGACGGAGAGCCGATAGCGCCCGACGGCTATACTATGACCTCGCCTGACCCCGAGCTTTTGTATCCGATACTGAAGCGTATGACCGATTACGGATGCGATGCGATAGTAATGGAGGCATCAAGCCACGCGCTGATGCTCTCAAAGCTTGATCCTATACCGTTTGATATCGGAATTTTTACAGGATTATCACACGAGCATCTTGATTTTCACGGAAGCATGGACAGTTATTTTGAAGCCAAGGAAAGGCTGATAAAAAATGCAAAACGGGTTATAATAAACTTTGACGATCCGAGGGGGAAAATACTGTATGACAAATACCGCGACAAGGCTACCGGGATCGGCGTTGTTTTCAGAAGCGATACCAATGCCGAAAACGTAGAGAGCCGCGGACTTTCGGGGATAGGATATATCTACCGCAAGCGGAGCTTTTTAACAAGGATCAGGCTTCCATTACCCGGAATATATAATATATACAACTCAATGCTTGCATTTGAATGCGCATATAAGCTTAACGTGCCGCCCGCAACCATACGCGAGGCGCTTGCATCCCTTGCCCCGATAGACGGAAGGTGCGAATGCATACGCGATGAGGTCACGGTGGTTATAGACTATGCGCACACGCCATTTGCGCTTGAAAATCTTTTGCGCTGTGCCGCCGAGGAAAGATCGGGCGGGCATAAATTGCACACGGTATTCGGATGCGGCGGAGAGCGAGACACGGAAAAAAGACCGCTTATGGCGCAGGTGGCGGAAAAATATTCCGACCGCATTACAGTAACGTCCGATAACCCAAGATCGGAGGACCCCGAAAAAATAATAGCAGATATAATTGCAGGATTCCGCGATACGCGCCACCGCGTAATAAAAGAGCGTGCGGATGCTATCCGAGATGCGATCCTTTGTGCAGACCGCGGTGACGTAATCGTGATCGCAGGCAAGGGGCACGAAAGATACGTTTGCGATAAAAACGGATATCATCATTTTGATGAGCGCGAGATCATCTTTTCTGCCCTTAAGCTGCGAAAGGAGCGCGGATAAATGCGTATAGAGCTTGCCGAAAATATTACCCTTGCCTTTATAAAAGAGGCGGTGGGGCTGTGCCCGAGCGAAGACGATAAAAAAACACCGATAAAATATATATCAACGGATACGCGCACGCTTAAGGATAAGGACCTGTTTATTGCCCTTAAGGGTGACAGATACGATGCCGAGGATTTTTTGCCGCAAGCAAAGCGTATAGGTGCTTTTACACTCGGTAAGGATCCAAGGTATGCCGACGTTATATGTACAGATACCGCCGATGCGCTGTTACGTATAGCCAACAAATACAAAAATCTTATTTCACCGAAGCATACGGTTGCCATAACGGGCAGCGTTGGAAAAAGCACCACCAAGGAGCTTTCTGCGCGTATATTATCGCAAAAATTCAAGGTGCACAAAACGAATGGGAATCTTAACAACACCGTAGGCGTCCCTCTCACGGTGCTTTCCATGCCGAGGGATACCGAGGTGCTGATTGCCGAGGCTGGCATGAATCACCGCGGTGAGCTTGCAGCTATATCGGGATGCCTTAACCCCGATCTTTCCGTAATTACGTGTATAGGGACGGCGCATATCGGAAATTTCGGCTCGCGCAGGGCTATTGCCGAGGCAAAAACCGAGATACTGAAATATGCCTCATCCGACACCTGCCTTATTCCCTACGGAGAGCCATTGCTTGCATCTGCGGGAACGGCTATAACGGTGAGCTTGGAATCTGCGGATGCCGATTTTTATCTAAAGATAGAAAACAAGGCACGTGACGAAAGCAACGTAGATATTTACACACCCGATTTTGTGCTTAAGGGCTTAACGCTGCGGGCAGACAGACCTCATATTCCGATATGTATGGCATATGCGATAGCGGCAGGCGCCGTTCTCGGTATGAAAAGGGGCAGTATAGAAAAAGCGATAGCGGAGCACAATGCGCACTTTTCGCCTTCAGTTATATATCGCGCAGGATCGGTGATCATTGACGATGCATACAACTCTTCTCCCGAGGCGGCGCGGCTTTCGTTGCAGGGGCTGAAAAAATACGGTATGCCAAAAATCGCGGTGCTCGGTGATATGCTTGAGCTTGGAGAATATGCGGAGGAAATGCATCTTTCACTCGGAAAAGAGGCGGCAGGCGCAGACCTTGATTATCTTTTTGCCGTAGGAGATATGAAGGATATTATCGCTAAAGGCGCAGAGGCGGCAGGCATGGCAAGGGAGCGAATATTTAAGCCCGATATCACAGACGGCGAGAGTACCGCGCGGCTTATTGCATCCTATTGTAAGGGCTGCGCCTTGCTTATAAAGGCATCTCACGCGCTTGGTCTTAAGGAGCTTTGCAAAAAAATCACAAACATTCTTTCGGAGGAATGACAATGAATACAGCCGACGTGCTTTTTTATATAAGCGTAGCCGTTTTGACCTTTACCTTGACGGTATTGGCGGAAAGGATGCTTATTCCGCTATTGAAAAGAAAGGCAATGCAGCCGATATACGCCGAGGGGCCCAATTGGCATCTTAGAAAAAGCGGAACTCCGACTATGGGTGGGCTTGGCTTTATTGCCGCTATAGCTGCCGTATCCGTGCCGTCTTTGTTATATCTGTATTTCCGAGGGGATATTTATTTTGCAATATCCGCCGCAATAACCGTAGGCTACGGTCTTATAAACGCACTTATCGGCGCAATCGATGATATAGCGAAAATACGCAAGAAGGAAAACGCCGGGCTGACACCGATGCAAAAGCTTGCCCTTCAGGCGATCGCGGCAACCGCTTTTCTTATCGCAAGAAGGCTTATTCTTAAAGACACCGCTACCGTTTATTTCAGCTCTGGCAGGCTTGATCTCGGAGTGCTTTACTACCCGATATGCTTGATAATGCTGCTTGGCACGGTTAACTGCGCAAATCTTACAGACGGCATAGACGGGATCAGCGCAGGCGTTGCATTCTCATATTCATCCGTGCTTGCGCTTTTGTATGCCGCGGTAAGCGCAGAGGTCGGCTTTATATCCTTTGCCCTTATCGGTGCAAGCATTGCATTTCTTATATTTAATCTTCATCCTGCAAAAATATTTATGGGAGATACGGGCTCGCTTTTTCTTGGCGCTATGCTTGCCGCAACGTGTATATCTCTCGGTAATCCGTTTATCGCCGTTTTTGTTGGCGGCGTATATCTTATCGAGGGGCTTTCCGTTATAATCCAGGTTGCAGTATTTAAGATAAGCGGCAGGCGGGTATTTAAAATGGCTCCCCTGCACCATCATTTTGAAAAATGCGGCTTTAGCGAAAACAAAATAGTTATAATAGCTATGATAAGCACTGTTATCGCATCAAGTGCAGCGCTTTTCTTATTCGTATAATATGAGATCATTAAGTAAAAAAGGACTTATCGGGCAGCGCCTGCCATCGTTTGACACGGCACTGTTTATAACCACGCTGGTGCTTGCCACGTTTGGCAGCATAACCGTTTTTTCGGCAGGATCTGCTTATGCACAGTTCCGCTATAACGATTCGGGATTCTTTATAAAAAGGCAGATATTATGGCTCTTTATCGGAATAATAACCATGCTTGCCGCATCGCGCATACCGCCCGAGGTATTCTTTAGGGCAACGCCGTTTATGTATGCTATCACCCTTGTGCTTCTTGCGCTTACGCTTATTATCGGTCTTGTCGGTAACGGTGCGCAGCGCTGGATAAGCCTCGGCCCTATAACCGTGCAGCCCTCCGAAATAGCAAAAATGACTATGGTAATGGCGCTTGCCTACTATTTTTCAAAATATGAGCCATACGCCGCGCAGGGTGGGCGGCGCGGATTTGTTTTCGGCACGGCGCTTCCGCTTACCGTGATGCTTATTCCGATAGTGCTTGTTATGCTGCAAAAGCATCTTTCCTGCATAATCATTCTCGGCGTTATAGGCTTGCTTGTTATTACGGTATCGGGAACAAATACGAAATACATACGGCTTTTTACGGTTATAGGAGCGGTTGGGGTATGCTGCCTTGCGCTTTTTACGGATTATACCAAGGATAGGATCACCGTGTGGCAGGATCCCGAAAGCTATAAGCTGACGGGCGGCTGGCAGACCCTGCAGGGGCTTATGGCAATAGGCTCGGGCGGACTTTTCGGGCTTGGATTTGGAAAATCACTTTTAAAATATTGCTACGTATCCGAGCCTGCAAACGATATGATATTTGCCATACTTTGCGAGGAATTTGGATTTGTGGGTGCTGCACTTACCCTGCTTTGCTTTGCATATTTGACCGTGCGCGGCTACAAGCTTGCGCTGAGGCAGGAGGATATCTTTGCAAAGCTCGTTATTTTCGGCATCATTACAAAGATAGCACTCCAAACGCTTTTGAACGTAGCCGTAGTTACGAACACCATACCGAATACGGGAATTTCTCTGCCCTTTTTCAGCTACGGCGGATCATCTCTTATTATGATATTTTTTGAAATCGGTATGGTACTTTCATTTTCGCGCTATACAGCGATAAGGAAATAGGAGCAAAAAATGAACATTATTCTTACAGGCGGAGGCACGGGCGGACATATTGCGCCACTTATTGCCATAGCAGAGGAGCTGCGCGCAAGATATCCCGATATAAGAATAGGGTACGTTGGCAGAAGTAAGGGTGCGGACCAAGATGCTTTTAAGCCGCTTGGGATACCAACCTATGCGGT
>JAZRLU010000097.1:0-5691 GCA_045647045.1 Eubacteriales bacterium | reverse complement strand
CAAGGGTTGTTTTAAACTCCCCATCGATGCGCTCCACTCGGTATACGCAGCAAACGCCGATCAGCTTATCCTCTGCCTTTGCATAGTTGTTGTAAATATTTGAATAAAGCAGCGGATATTCATCGTTTCGGTCATAATATTCGCTTCCCCAGCAAACGGAATTGCTGTGGGGAACGATAAGCTCGGCTTTATCAAGAACAAAGCTGCCTATCGGGGAGAGCTCCTTTGCCTCGCCACCCTCTATATCGGAAAGGTCATACACAAAGCACTTACCGCGCGTGTCAAAGCGGAAAAGTCGGCCGTTTATTATAGCACCGTCCTGACCGCCCGATATCTTTCCAATTTTCTTTATTTTCATACGAAAATGCCGTCTCCTTATTGTTTTTTATCAATCGAAAATGCGCTTTCGTCCTTCACGTGCGGCACAGATCGGGCACACCTATAACGCCTTACATCACTATTTCGTAAAGCGAAAGCAGCTCCTCCTCGATCTGTGCCTTTCGCACCTCTATCTCGGATGCGCGCACGTAGTTTGTTGCCGCCTCGCCGAAAAGCTCCTCGTCAAGCGCTACAAGCTCCGCTTCAAGTGCCTCTATGCGCTCCTCTGCCTCGCGTATTTTGCGCTCCTGCTGGCGCCTTGCGGTATTTTCCTTCTTCTTTTGCTCGCGCAAGAGCTTTGATGAGCTTTCGCGCTCGGGCATCTGCGCTTCGCGTGCCTGCACGGCGGCGCGCAGCTTTCCGCGTATTTCAAGGTATTGCACGTATGGCTCGTCATATTCTTCAAGCCCGTAATCGATAAGTCCGCGCTCGCTGCCGCGGTCAAGCTCGATAATTCTTGTAGCTATGCGGTTGATAAAATATCTGTCGTGCGATACCGCAAGCACCGTGCCGGGGAATGCAAGCAGGGCATTTTCAAGCGCATCGGCAGAGCCTATATCAAGGTGGTTTGTCGGCTCGTCCATAACAAGAAGATTTACCTTCTTAAGCATAAGCTTTGCAAGCGTAAGCCTTGCACGCTCACCGCCCGAAAGCACGCTTATCGGCTTGTCAATATCCTCTGCACCGAAAAGGAAGAGTGCAAGCGCACCGCGCAGCTCTCCGTCCGCCCTTTCGGGGTATTCATCGTGCATTTCCTCAAATACCGTTTTATTAAGATTAAGTCCGCGGTTTTCCTGATCGTAATATCCTATTTTAATATTATATCCAAGGGTAATGCTGCCCTCGGTGGGTACAAGCAGGGAATTTATAAGCTTCATCAGCGTTGATTTACCGCATCCGTTTTTGCCAAGAAACAGCACTCGCTCGTATCTTCTTATAAGGAAGGATATTCCGCGGATAAGTGGCTCCTTACCGTAAGAGAAGGAAAGATCCTTAACGCAAAGCACGTCACCCGCGCTCTCCTCCTCTGCGGCAAAGCTCATACGTATATCCTTAGGCGCCTTCGGAACAAGCTCAACCTTCTCCATACGCGCAAGCTGCTTTTCCTTTGCTCTTATGGTAACAAAGTTGTGCTCGCGGTTGCACCTGCGCTGGAACTCAATGTTTGCGCGTATGCGCGCGATCTCCTTTTGCTGCTCGCGGTAGCGCTTTTCAACAGCCGCGGCGCGCGCCTGCTGCTGCTCCTTTGTGGCAGAGTAGTTGCCGTGCCACAGCTCCGCCTCTGCATATTGCAGGCAAAGAGTTTTTGAGGTCGTTCTGTCAAGAAAGTATCTGTCGTGCGAGATTATTATAACCGTCTTTTTGTATGCCGAAATAAAGCCCTCAAGCCACGCAAGCGAATCTATATCAAGGTGGTTTGTCGGCTCGTCAAGCATAAGAACGTCGGGCTCTGTGGCAAGCAGCCTTGCAAGCGCAAGGCGCGTATACTGACCGCCCGAAAGGGTGGATATAGGTCTTTCTATCAGCTCTGCATCAAATCCAAGGTGCAAAAGCATACTGCGGCAGCGCGATCTGAATTCAAGTCCGCCTGCCGATATAAACGCGGCATTTTCCCCGTCAAGCCTTTCCGCGCTTGCCACGGCGGCATCGTGCAGCCCCGCATCGGAAAGCCTTGTAACCTCTGCTTCAAGCGCCGCTATACGCGCCTCTTGCGCGGTAAGGTCGGGAAAGGCGGAGTACATATACTCAATGCAGCTTGTATCGCGCGGTAGGGCGGTAAGGTTCGGATTTTGGTCAAGGCAGCCTACGGTATAGCCCTTTTGCAGGTAGACCGCGCCGCTATCGGGCGTATATTCTCCGGTAATGCAGCGGAAAAGCGAGGTTTTACCCGCGCCGTTAACGCCGATAACGCCAACCCTGTCTCCGTCATTAACAGAGAACGATATATTTTTTAATACGATCTCTGCACCAAACGAGAGGGAAAGATCGGATACGGATAATGCTATCATATAAAAATTGCGTTTCCTTCCATATATAAAACGGCGTGAATGCCGCCGTATATATTTTAACATAAACGGCGCCCAAAATCAATATATATTTTTAGTGCGCGGTGTGTACGGGGCAAGCTTTTTTAAAAAAGAGCCGTGCTATAGCCGAAGGGGATGAATATATGCATACAAAAATGAATAAATATGCCGCATAATTTTTGCATATGCAATGGAAATATGCACGAAATCTTCGATCTACGCGCGAAAGACAAAGCTTTGAAACATATAAAAATAAATAAGAAGAGGATATTTTTGTGCACATTTCCCAAAAAGACCGATGCTTTTTTGTTATATGAGCAAATATTCAACAAAAATAATTTTTATTCACAAAAATGCTTGACTTTATGCATTTTTAGTTGTATAATGGGTTCACTTCAAAAAACGGTGCATACACACCACATCATCAAAGGAGAATATCACAATGAAAAAGATCATTACACTTGTACTTACTGCAGCACTTCTTTGCTGCTCACTTCTTGCACTTGCTTCCTGCAATACCGCCGATGCGGACGTTGTTAAGGTTATAGACATTAACCTTTCCGAGGAAGAGTACGCATTCTGCGTAAACAAGACAGACGAAACACTTAAGACCGAGGTAAACGCTTTCCTTACAAAGATCCAGGCAAACGGTAAGTTCGACGAGATCTGCAACAACTACTTCGGTGAAGGCACCCCCCTTAAGATCACCTCCGCAGCAGAGGATGCAACCAAGGATCAGCTCGTTGTAGCTACCAGCACAGGCTTTGAGCCCTTCGAGATGGTAGACCAGAACGGTAAGTTTTCCGGTATCGACCTTGAGATCGCTTATTATCTTGCCGAGGAGCTTGGCAAGGAGCTTGTTATCAAGGATATGCAGTTCGAGGCGGTTGTTACCAGCGTTGAGCAGGGTATCTGCGATATCGGTATGGCAGGCCTTACCGTTACCCCCAAGAGAGCGGAGGTTGTAAACTTCTCCGATTCCTACTACAATGCATCTCAGGTTCTTATCGTAAAGGCTGACGATACCACCTTCGATTCTTGCGTTACCGCAGAGGACGTTGTTGCTATTCTTGAAGCTTTTGATGCAAGCACCAAGATCGGCTGCCAGAAGGGTACTACCGGTGAGATCTACATCGACGGTGATGCAGATGATCCCGATGGATACGGCTTTGCAGGACTCAATGCAACCAAGCAGGCTTACGATTACGCAGCTCTCGCTGTTACCGCAATGGTAAACGGCACTATCGATTTCGTTATCGTTGATAACGGACCCGCTAAGGCAATTGCCGCAAGCATGAACGAATAAGATTTCGGCGTACGGATCCCGTCGCTGTAGCAAAGAGGCTGTCCCGTGCTTTGCGGGGCAGCCCCTTGATGCGTTTTTAAAAAACAAAAAGGAAAAGGAATATGAGTTTAGCCAAGAAATTTGATATATTTATTGATCTGTTTTTCGTTGAGGGTGGATGGAAGCGCGTGGTTCTCGAGGGCTTGCGCAACACACTCCTTATCGCCATTATCGGTCTTGTTATCGGTATAGTTATAGGTACTCTTATAGCGATAGTGCGCGTTATGCCCAAGTATAAGCTTCTTCCGAGGATACTTAACGGCATTTGCTCGGTATACGTTGGCTTCTTCCGCGGCACGCCGATCGTTGTACAGCTTCTTATTACCTATTACGTGCTTTTCCCCCTTTTGGGGATCTCCATCTCCTCGCTTGCAACCTGTATTATAGTTTTCGGCTTCAACAGCGGCGCATACGTATCGGAGATAATGAGAGGCGGTATCAATTCGGTTGACTCCGGTCAGCTGGAGGCAGGCAGGGCGCTCGGTCTTGGCTTTGCACCCGCTATGATGAAGATAGTTGTTCCTCAGGCGATCAAAAATATTCTTCCCACACTCGGCAACGAGTTTATTGCACTTGTAAAGGATACGTCCGTTGTAAGCTTTGTTGCGGCGGTAGACCTTTATAAAACGTTTACCGAGATCGGTAACGTAAGATACGAGTATATGATGCCCTACTTCGCAATGGCGATAATGTACATCGTGCTCGTTATGATAATATCCCTTGGTGTAAAGCTGCTTGAAAGGAGGCTTGCTAAGAATGAGCGATAACGTAACCAATATTGCCGGCGATGAGCGCAGCATAATTCTTGAAACGCAGGGGCTTGAAAAGACCTTTGGCGAGCTTCAGGTTCTTCGCGGCATAGATCAGACTATAAGAGAGGGTGAAAAGATCGCGATCATCGGTCCCTCGGGCTGCGGTAAGTCCACCTTCCTTCGTTGCCTTAACTGTATGGAGGATCCTACGGGCGGCGCGATCTACTTTGACGGTGTTGACATTGCCGATATGAAGGTAGATATAAATATCCACCGCCAAAAGATCGGTATGGTATTCCAGCAGTTCAACCTCTTTAACAACAAAACCGTGCTTGAAAATATTATGCTTGCACCCGTGTACCACAAAACAAAGAAGGTATCCCGTGCAAGGAAAAAAGAGATCATAGCCGAGGAGCGCGCAAAGGCTATGGCACTTCTTGAGCGCATAGGTCTTGCCGATAAGGCAGACGTTTACCCCTCCACCCTCTCGGGCGGTCAAAAGCAGCGTATCGCTATTGTAAGAGCGCTTGCTATGGAGCCCGTTGTAATGCTCTTTGACGAGCCCACGTCCGCGCTTGACCCCGAAATGGTAGGCGAGGTTCTTGAGCTTATGAAGGCTGTTGCCGCAGAGGGTATGACGATGGTTATCGTAACCCACGAGATGGGCTTTGCGCGTGAGGTGGCAGACCGTGTACTGTTTATGGACGGCGGTCTTATAGTAGAAGAGGGTACTCCTGCAGAGGTATTCGACGCGCCCAAGCATCCGAGACTCGTTGAATTTTTATCTAAGGTTCTTTAAGAAAGGTGTTTTGACAATGGATAAGACTAAAATTAAAAAGGTAGTCCTTGCCTACTCGGGCGGACTTGATACTTCGATTATAATTCCGTGGCTTAAGGAAAACTACAACAACTGCGAGGTCATTGCCGTATCGGGCAACGTTGGTCAGGCTGATGAGCTTGAGGGCCTTGAGGAAAAGGCTATAAAGACCGGCGCATCCAAGATCTATATCGAGGATCTTACAGACGAGTTCGTTAACGATTACGTAATTCCCACCGTTAAGGCAGGCGCTCTTTACGAGGAATATATGCTCGGTACCTCGTTTGCACGTCCCGTTATCGCAAAGAGAATCGCAGAGATAGCTCTTGCGGAGGGTGCAGACGCTATCTGCCACGGCTGTACCGGTAAGGG
>JAZRLU010000096.1:0-4610 GCA_045647045.1 Eubacteriales bacterium | reverse complement strand
CCGAGCTTGTATCGGAAATATTGGAGCAGGCGCTGCCTCAGGGAAGCCTTCTCAAGGAGGAAGCAGAGCTTCTTTTCTCGGGAATTATTCTCGATACAAAGCAGTTTACAAGAAATACGGGCACAAGAACCTTTGGCGCGGCACAGTACCTGCGTTCAAGCGGAGCTAACCCTGCGGACGTTTACGATCTGTTTAAGATCGGACCTATGGATCTTGCAAAGGAAGCACGCTTCCATACGGCAATATCCGTTTATAAGGATCATATCGCAATATCCTCCTGCGAGGGAGATACGGATGAATCTTACCGCGTTATAGCATCAAAGGCGGCAGATAAAATGCTTATGCTTAAGGACGTAGAGGCATCCTTTACGCTTGTAAGCATTGGCGAAAAAATACACATATCCGGTAGATCAAACGGAAAGGTAAACGTGCAGCTTATCCTTGAAAAGCTCAACGGCGGCGGTCACTTTGCCCTTGCAGGCGCACAGATAGAATCCGATTCCGTTATAGAGGTGCTTGAGATACTCAAGAGCAGCATTGACGATTATCTTGAGGCAAATCCGGATCTTTTCACACAGAATAATTAACAGGAGAGAATAAAAATGAAGGTAATTTTACTTTGTGACGTTAAAGGACAGGGAAAGAAGGATCAGATCGTTAACGTATCTGACGGTTATGCAAGAAACTTTCTTTTCCCCAAGAAGCTTGCTATCCCTGCGGATGCAAAATCCGAAAACGAGCTTCGCGGAAAAGAGGAGGCAAAGCAGTATAAGATAGCAGAGGATAAAAAGGCTGCCGTAATGCTTGCCGAAAAGATAAAGGATAAGGAAGTAAAGATACAGATGGGTCACGGCCAGGACGGCAGACTTTACGGCTCTGTTACCGCAAAGGATATCGCAGAGCAGCTCTCAAAGCTTGTAGGTCAGACTCTTGACAAGAGAAAGATACTTCTTAAGGATACCATCAAGGCATACGGAAAGTATACCGTAGAGATCAAGGTTCACCCCGAGGTAGTTGCTACCTTCTTCGTGCTTGTACACGAATAATCAAGGATTAAAAATACTTACTGCTTGGAGTTATTATGGAAGATACCAGTCTCAGTATGAATAAAATGCCTATATCGATCGAGGCAGAGCAAGCATTCCTTGGCTCTATTATAAGAAAGCCCGATGCTTTTGATGCGGTTGGCGGTATGCTTACCGCAGAGGACTTCTACCTTGACGAGCATAAGCATATATTTCTTTCGCTGACTAAGATGTATACCGAGAGCAAAACCATTGACCCCGTTACACTTGCCAACGATCTTGTGGAATCGGGCTTCAGGGATCAAGCCGGCGGTATACAGTATATACTTTTGCTTGCAGAGGGTGTTCCTACCGCATCAAACGTTAAGGAATATGCGAAAATAGTTAAGGATAAGTCCACGCTTCGCCGTCTTATAAACATATGTGACGAGATAAACAGAGACGCTTACGAGGAAGCTCTCCCCGTAAGGCAGATAATCGATGCCGCAGAGCAGAAGATATTCGATATCTCAAACGGCAACGATACCAAGGAGCTGCGCCATATACGCGATATCCTTCACGTTGTGTACGAGGATCTTGAAATGAGCCCCGAGCAGCGCAACCAGATGAAGGGAACAAAGACGGGATTTTCCGGGCTTGACGAAAAGCTTATAGAAATGGGTAAGGGTGATTTTATCATCGTAGGCGCCCGTCCCGGTATGGGAAAGACCTCTTTCGTTCTTAATATTGCAACCAACGTTGCTAAAAAGACAAAGAAAGCCGTTGCTATTTTCTCCCTTGAGATGTCAGGCGAGCAGCTTGTGCAAAGAGTTATATCGAGTGAAGCAATGGTAGATTCTCAAAGCCTGCGTACCGGCGTTCTTTCTACGGAGGATTGGGAAAATATTGCGGGTGTTACTACCGAGCTTTCGGGCTGCGATATTTACGTTGACGATACGTCGCAAATCGGTGTAACCGAAATGAGATCAAAGTTAAGGCGTATTCAGAATCTCGGCCTTGTGGTAATAGACTATATTGGTCTTATGCAGTCATCTACCAACGTAGATAACCGCGCGCAGCAGGTAGGTGAAATTTCAAGAAACCTTAAGATAATGGCAAAGGACTTTGGTGTACCGATCGTATGCTGCGCGCAGCTTAACCGTGGTACGGAAGCACGCGGTGTTACCAACAAGAGACCTACGCTTGCAGATCTGCGTGACTCGGGATCTATCGAGCAGGATGCTGATATAGTAATGTTCCTTTACCGTGATACCTACTACAAGGATATCGGTGCAGCCGAGGAAAAAGACGGTCAAGCACCGCTTGAGGACACCGCGAACACTGCGGAGATCATTATAGCAAAGAACAGACACGGATCCGTCGGCAACGTTAAGATGGGATGGATCGGTCAGTTTACAAAATTCAGAACGCTTGAGGATAACAGAACAAATTGACAGATGCGGATTTTTGCTTTGGGTGCGAGGAATTGTTTTCCTCGCCCGAAGGTAACGGTATTTATTATAATATAATATCGTTTTGCGAAAAATATAATTTGATAAACCGTATAAAGCAAGGCGTGCTTGTTGGGCTTTCCGGCGGCGCAGATTCAATTCTGCTCTTGATTTTCCTTTGGAAATTGCAAAAAGATTTGGATTTTCCGCTTTCGGCAATGCATATCAACCATATGATACGCGGCGGCGATGCAGATGCGGACGAGAGCTTTTCAAAAGAAGTATGCAGAAAGCTCGGTATACGCTTTTTTGCCGAGAGATATGACGTACCTGCTATAGCGCGCGCTCGCGGATGTGGGCTTGAGGAATGTGCAAGAGACGTACGCTACGAAGCATTCGGTCGTATGATAGAAAGCACCCCCGACCTTAACGTGATAGCGGTTGCGCACAATGCCTCGGATAACACCGAAACGTTTATCTTTAATGCTATGCGCGGCTCGGGCTTGAACGGACTGTGCGCAATAGCACCCGAGCGTGACGGTATAATAAGGCCCTTGCTTGGAGTTTCAAAAAGCCGTATAACGGCGCTTCTTGACGGTGCAGGAATACCGTATGCTACGGATAAAACAAACGCATCGGAGGATTATACGCGCAATTATATAAGAGGAACTGTAATTCCTACGCTTTACCGCTTATCACCCGATCCCGACAGAGCAATAGAGCGCGTTACGTCATCTCTTAAAAAAGACCGCGATTTTCTGCTGAAGCTTGCACGCGAAGCATATAATGAAGCGTTGACGGATAACGGACTTGATAACAAGAGCATTGCAAAGCTTGACATCGCGCTTCTTTCACGCGTTATCGTTATTCTGTGCCACAGCGCAGAGGCTCCAACTCCGGAGAGAGTGCATATCGATGCAATAGCGGAGCATCTTATGCTTGGCGGACGCTTTACGGTAGATATCCCCGGAGGATTCTCGTTTATTTCCGACGGCAGATACTCCCGTGTTGCAAAAAAAGCTTGCGGCAGCGATGAAAAATGCTTTGACGAGCAGGAGCTTGAGGTTGGCTTAAACGAGATCGATGAGCTTGGCATCGCAATTCTTATTTCATATGATAAAGAAGAAATTATTTCTTCAAATGTTTACAATTTTTCAAACAAAGTACAGATCAATTCTGCTATAATAGTCGGGAAGCTTACGGTTAGAACAAGGCGTGACGGTGATAAATACCGCTTTGGCGGTATGACTCGGCGCGTTAAGCGTCTGTTTTCCGATAAAAAGATCCCGGAAGACAAAAGAAATACGGTACCGCTTATATGCGACGGTGACGGTATTCTTTACATTCCCGGCTTCAGAGTGCGTGACGGTGCAGCCGAAACGTGCGATGCGCCGCTTTGGATCACTATTTACAAGAAAGAGGCTTAAAGGTTAGATGAAGGCAAACATAAAAAGCATAATACTGATTGTTGCGATATTCGCCATAGTGATCGCGGCAGTCTCTATATTCACTACTGCAATTAAAACAAAGGAGGAGTTCCTCTACAGCGATCTTGTTGAGCTGTTCGACTACGATCTTGTTACATCGTTCGACGTTGACGGCAAGCTTGTTATGGTTATTGAGGCTATTGTTGCCAAGCGAGCAGACGACGGCTCGATCCAGCTTGACGAGCTTGGTATGCCGATATACGAGATAGATGAGACTAACGGAAAGCCGAAGACCGAAAAGCACGAATATTCTCTCAGCTACAGCTTCCAGCTTGAGGATATAAACGCGCTTGCACGCAGAAACTACAGCGGCACGGACGGAAACGGCAGAGTATACAAAAATCTTACTGATTACAACTATCAGCCCCCCAAGGAAACACCCTTTATATTAACTCTTCTTCCTTACCTTATTGCACCCGCCGCAATAATCGTTCTCTATATATTTATGATGCGCGGTATGGGCGGCACGGGTAAGATGAACACCTTTGCAAAGGCAAAGTCCAAGGTAACCGGCGAGCAGAATAACGTAAAATTCTGTGACGTTGCAGGTGCTGATGAAGAAAAGGCAGAGCTTGAAGAGGTTGTTGAATTCCTTAAGGACCCCACAAAATACGTGAAGCTTGGTGCAAGAATACCTCGCGGCGTGCTTCTCGTAGGCCCTCCCGGTA
>JAZRLU010000095.1:0-3145 GCA_045647045.1 Eubacteriales bacterium | reverse complement strand
TGCATACCTTATGGAAAACGGCGTTGTTGTAGCACCCTCAAAGGCGGTAAACGCGGGAGGCGTGTCGGTTTCCGGTCTTGAAATGTCGCAGAACTCAATGCGTTATTCCTGGAGCGCTGAGGAGGTTGACGAAAAGCTTCGCGGAATTATGAAGAACATCTACAGAAGCTCCGTTGAGGCAGCACGCACCTTCGGTATGGAGGGCAATCTTGTTGCCGGTGCGAATATCGCAGGCTTTATCAAGGTAGCGGACGCTATGCTTGCACAGGGCGTGGTTTAATACATACCCGTGTAAGTTTTTTATAAAAATAAAGAGCACAGCCTATCCTTTTTGGTGGCTGTGCTCTTATTATTTTGCGCCGTTTTTAAACAAGCATTATCAAAAGCGGCATAGTTGCTATTGAAAGTATGGTGGACACCGCAACAAGGCGGGATACGTACGTGGAATCGCAGTCAAATTTCTCTGCAAACATAGTGGCAGACGATGCTGCGGGGGCAGCGGCAAGTATAACCGTTACCATTGAAACAACGTAGGGGATATTGATTCCTATAACACCCGCAAGCTTTATAATGCCAAGCACGGCAAGCGGCAGGGCAAGGTGGCGGAGGGCAAGGAATATATACATATACACGTCCTTGTGCATACCGCGGAAGCTCATATCGGCAAGGCGTATTCCTATAACGACCATTGATAAAGGTGCAACAAGGCTTTTAAGCATTGAAAGCGCATCGGTTATTATTGTGGGGATGTATCCGTTTATAGGGAATATAAAGAATACAAGACCGATAAGCGCCGCAACGGTAACGGGGTGGATAAGGGCTTTGAGTATAGAGCCGGAGCCGTCCTTTACCTTCTCGTCATCATTCGCATTTTTCACAACGCTTGAAACCTCATCGTAATCATCCACACCGTCATTGTTGATATCGCGGTTCTTGGTGCATATCGCAACACCGAGCGACCAAAGAAAAAGATTAAAGGTTATGTTGTATATCGAGGCGTAAAGAGTTGCACCCGGATAGCTTTCCTCAAGCACGGCAGAGATAAGGGGAATGCCCATAAATGCCGCGTTTGAAAATATGGTTGCAAACTTAAGCATTCTTGCCTTTGCATCGGGTGCTTTCTTAAATACGGGGATAGCAACTGCGGCAAAGATCGCGTGCGCTACAACGGATAAAACGAGAACGTATGCGGAGTTTATCAAGATCTCGCTTGAATAGTCCTTAAGATAAGCAAGAAAGATAAGTGCGGGCTGGGCTATGTAAAGCACAAGGTTGGATAATCCCTTTCCAAAGCCGTCGCTTATCATTTTGCATTTTTTCAAGATGATTCCGGGAATCATCATTATAAAAAGTATTGCTACGTTATATATGATCGCAGATACTGTATTCATATAAGTCCCTTTCTTTAACGTCTGTATTCTTCGGGAATATATTTTATCATTTTACTCGACACTTGTCAAGCATAGAAATTCTAGTATGATCAAAAGGGCACGGAAATATAGCATCCGCGCCCTTTGTAGGTATTATTTGCCGGCAACGCTTATGCGTGAGATCGCTCTTGCAAGCTTTGCTTTTGCAATATCAAGCTCGCGCTCGTCCTTTGCCGCGCTTATTATTCTTTCCGCCTCTTCCTTGGCGCGCATAGCACGCTGAAGATCTATGGTGTCTGCAAACTCAAAGGTGGTGGCAACCACGCGTACACCGTCTGCATCGCAAACAACAAAGCCGCCCGATACAGCCGCAAGCCTTTCGGCACCGTCTGACATAACAAGCTTTGCTCTGCCGGTTGCAAGGGGGGCTGCAAACGCCGCGTGACCGCGAAGAAGCTGCACCTCACCCTCTGTGGTGGTAAGAAGTATGCTTTTTGCCTCGCCGTCGAAGATCTCTCCGTCGGGGCATACTATTTTTAACCTTAAATCAGCCATATAGCCACCTGCTTTACGCGTCCTGCTTCAAGCTCTTTGCCTTTTCAACAGCCTCGTCTATAGTACCTACGAAGAGGAATGCCGATTCGGGCAGATCGTCGTGCTTACCCTCTATGATCTCGCGGAAGCCGCGTACGGTCTCCTTAAGGGGCACGTACTTACCGGGAATACCCACAAACTGCTCTGCAACCGTGAAGGGCTGAGAGAGGAATCTCTGGATCTTTCTTGCACGGTTAACGGTAAGCTTATCCTCCTCGGAAAGCTCGTCCATGCCCATAATGGCAATGATATCCTGAAGCTCCTTGTAGCGCTGAAGAATGCTCTGTACGGCGCGTGCTACCTCGTAGTGCTCAATACCCACGATGTCGGGCGTAAGCATACGGGATGTGGAATCAAGGGGATCAACCGCAGGGTAGATACCGAGAGATGCAATGGATCTTGAAAGAACCGTTGTTGCATCAAGGTGTGCAAACGTTGTTGCGGGTGCAGGGTCAGTAAGGTCGTCTGCAGGAACGTATACTGCCTGAACAGAGGTGATAGAGCCCTTCTTGGTAGAGGTTATTCTCTCCTGAAGTGCGCCCATCTCCTGCGCCAGCGTGGGCTGATAGCCTACGGCAGATGGCATACGTCCAAGCAGCGCGGATACCTCCGAGCCTGCCTGCGTAAATCTGAATATGTTATCGATGAAGAGAAGCACGTCCTGACCCTGTCTGTCACGGAAATATTCCGCCATGGTAAGACCGGAAAGCGCAACTCTCATTCTTGCTCCGGGGGGCTCATTCATCTGACCGTATACAAGCGCGGTCTTGTTGATAACTCCGGATTCCTTCATTTCGTTATAAAGATCGTTACCCTCACGCGTACGCTCGCCTACACCGGAGAATACCGATATACCGCCGTGCTGCTTTGCAATGTTGTTGATAAGCTCCATAATAAGAACCGTCTTACCAACTCCCGCACCGCCGAAAAGACCGATCTTACCGCCCTTTGCATAGGGTGCGATAAGGTCTACTACCTTAATACCCGTTTCAAGTATTTCGGTACCGCCCTCCTGCTCGGAGAAATCGGGGGGATCGCGGTGAATGCACCAACGCTCTGCGGTTTCGGGCGTGGGCTCGTTATCTACCGCCTCGCCAAGAACGTTGAATATTCTTCCAAGCGTTTTTTCGCCTACGGGAACGGTGATGCCCGTACCGGTATCAACAGCCTCCATGAAGTCG
>JAZRLU010000094.1:0-1181 GCA_045647045.1 Eubacteriales bacterium | reverse complement strand
GGAAAATACCAGACCTACGAGCCGTGGGAGGGTACGTGGCAGAAATACCTGAACGGTACGGAAACGAACGTGGATTTTACAAAATGGTTCCACGATCTTTACCGCCCCAACCACCGCCCGTATGACCCGAAGGAGATCGATATAATAAAGGAGTTTTGCGCTTTGGCAGACAAAGATTTCCGTTTATCCGCCAAGAAATAAAAAGCATACGGCAAACCTCGCTGATGCGCATAAAAAAGCAATACCGCTCCAGAAATTCGGGGCGGTATTGCCTATTTTTATTTAAGTACTCTGTACATATCGAAAACGTGCATCGGCTCGGTTTTAAAATACACGTATTCGCCGCGCTTTTCAAAGGGGATCTTGCGGCAGGAGGGTAAAAGCTCTACGCCTTTAACCTCATTTTCGCACCTGATGCCAATTTCAAAGGGCGCTATCGTAGGCATAACGGCGCGCTCGTCCAGATGTACCGCGTTTACGTAGTATGCCTCATCATCCTCAAAGAGCGTGATTTCCACGTCCTGAGGTGCAGATGTAACAAACGAGGGCTTCATATCAGGGCGTAAGCGGTGGATAAGAGCAAGTAATACAGAGCGGTATTCCTCCATATCTATTGCCTCTATAGGCAAAGCTGACCATATAAAGCGGCCCTTGCCGTACCTACCCTCTACAACGGCAAGGTAAGAGGTGGATATACCGGGAGGATTAGAATGGATAGAGGAAAATCTTATCTCATCCGGCCTTGTATAGGGCAGCTTTATATAAGCGAGCACGTTGCCGTTTTTCATATCGGTAATACGGGGAGCTTTTGCATCAAACGGCAAGGGATATGCCCCGTTAAATCCGAAGAAGATATCCTCGTGATCCGCTGTGGGTGCTATGTAAATATTCTTCTCTACCGTATAGTCCAAAACGCTTGCGCCCATTAAGGATTCTATAAGCTGCTTACTGCCCGCACCGCTGAAATAGAGGCATCCTCCGCGCGATACGTAATCAAGTATCCTTTCTTCATCGGACTCTTGCGATGTGATCATAGGCGCTACTAATATTTCATATTTATCAAGGCTGTAGAAGCTGCCCGTTACTCCAAACGGAATATGTGCCGCTATCAAAGCCGAGGAGATTCCTATGGCAGCATCCTTAGCGTTAAAGCCCGTAACGGTTGAGCCGTAACGGCTTTT
>JAZRLU010000093.1:0-3528 GCA_045647045.1 Eubacteriales bacterium | reverse complement strand
ATTGCAGTTGTTGGTGAGACCTCTGTTGAGTGGGTAGCATCCTATCTTGCAACCCTTGCTATGGGCGGCACTATCGTTCCTATTGATAAGGAGCTTGACATCAGCGCTATCGAGGGCTTCCTTGAGACCGCTAATGCAGAGGCTATCGTTTACTCAAAGATCTTTAACGATAAGCTTGCAGGCCTCCCCGAGCGCCACGCCACCGTAAAGAAGCTTATACCTATGGATAGCGGCGTTGAGATTACCGACACTACGGTTAATCTTGATGCGATCATCGCAGGCGGTAACGGCACCGATTTCACCGTTACCGATAAGGATACCTCCGAGCTTGCGGTAATGCTCTTTACATCCGGTACTACCGGAACAAGCAAGTGCGTTATGCTTTGCGAGAGAAACATCTGGAGCACGGTAAATGCCGCTTGCTCTGCGGTTGAGTTCTACAAGGAGGACACCATAGTTTCGGTTCTCCCCCTCCACCACACCTATGAGCTTGCAGTAATGCTTTCTGCTCTTAACTACGGTATGGAGGTTGGTATCAACGACTCGCTGAGAAACCTTATGAAGAACTTTAACGAGTTCAAGCCCACGGGTCTTGTTCTTGTTCCCCTCTTTGTTAACACGATGTACAAGAGGATCCTTGATAAGGCAGAAAAGGCAGGCAGCCTTGGCAAGCTTAAGTTTGGAATTAAGCTTTCCGCATTCTTGCGCGTATTCGGCATTGATATCAGAAAGAAGCTCTTCCGCGAGGTTATAGACGGATTCGGTGGCAGACTTGAAAAGATAGTTTGCGGCGGTGCGCCTCTTAACCCCGATATGGTAAAGGCATTTGATGCTTTCGGAATCACCATTGCAGAGGGCTACGGTATCACCGAGTGCTCTCCCCTTATTTCCGTAAACCCCTACTTCAACCTCAAGAGCGGATCTGTAGGTCCCGCGGTTAACAGCTGCACCGTAAGAATTGACGGTGACACCGTAGGTGATCACGGCTTTGTTGAGGGCGAGATCCAGGTACAGGGTAAGAACGTAATGCTTGGCTACAAGAACGAAGCGGAAAACGCAAAGGCATTTACCGCAGACGGCTGGTACAGAACGGGCGACGTTGGATATATGGACAATGACGGTTATATCTACATTACCGGTAGACTTAAGTCTGTTATAGTTCTTGAAAACGGCAAGAACGTATTCCCCGAGGAGATCGAGGAGTATCTTGAAAACATCGAGGGCATAGAAGAGGTTGTTGTTGTAGGCCGTAAGGCTGAGGACGGCGAAACCGTTAAGCTTACCGCTATAGTTTACCCCGACACCAAGAAGTGGGGCGAGGGTGAGGCTATGGATACGAAGGCAGCTTACGATTTCATTTATGCAAAGATCGGCGATCTTAACCGCCGCCTTCCCTCCTTCAAGCAGGTAAGAGAGCTTGAGATCCGTACCGAGGCGTTTGAAAAGACGACCTCAAGAAAGATCAAGCGCCATCTTGTTAAGTAATTACGAAGGCTTTCCTTTGGAAATAACCCAATAAAAACGGTAGAGGCACCGCACAAGGCTTGCCCCTACCGTTTCTTTATATTTACCGCGACATTCCGTGCCGAAGCACCTTGGCATTTGACCTACGGTAAAAATAATAAGAGGAGCGTGTATTCACAGCTCCTCTTTTTTAAGTTATTTAAGCACGGTCTCTACCCAAGGTTCAAGAATAAGGGTGTTATCAAAATCAAATCCGTGCGGATCGATAGAATCAAACAGACCCCAATGGATAGGAACTGCACAGCCTGCACCGATCTCGCAAGCAAAATCAGCCGCATCACGTATGTTCATATTATTTCCAACACCGTTTATGGGTAAGAAGGCGTAATCAACGCCGTCCTCGCAAAGCTCTATAACGTCATCGATAACGTCGTAGTTGTAAAGGGTATCACCGCTTACGTAGAAGGTCTGCTCACCGTCGTCTATAATATAACCCGCAGCATAGAAATCGCTGTGCGCGGCAGATACGGCATAGAACGTAAGCCCACCCGTGCTGAATACCGAATGCGGCTCAAGCAATACGTAATTGTGCGCGCCGCCAAAGGCACGGAGGCGCAGATACGCATTTCTCGGAGCAATAACCGTTATTGGCTTATCTGCAGCGGAAAGAAAACGCACAAGCGTTTCGGGATCGAGATGGTCAAGATGATCGTGGGTAATAATTATCACGTCCGGCCTTACGTCAAAAATACTTTCGTTAACCGGGATACGCCTTTGCTTTGCGGGGTCAAACTGCTCCGCTACCGAATTTGAAAGATAGGGATCTACCACAACGGTAGTTTCTCCGTTTTTAAAAAGTAATCCGGCTTGTGTTAACCACGTTACTGTCATAAGCTTAATCCTTTCGTTCTCGCGGCGGAATACGCCGGCGGAATTTTGTGTTTTAAAGAATGGCGGCGGTAACGGCTACTCCTATTACCCCCGATACCGTGCCGAGTATTGCGCCGCATACAACGTCTCTTACGTAATGAATGCCAAGCAAAACGCGGCTTATGGCAAGCGCTATGCCAAGCACCGCAAGCACCACCGCGATATACGGTCTCCAAAGCGCCACGGAGGCGGCTATAAGGAAGATCGAAAACACGTGGCGCGATGGGAAGCCCTGACCGCACTTATCCTTTGGCTTTACCTCGTAAAAATCAAGCATCTCATAAGGGCGCGGCGCATTGATCAGGCGGCGCACTGTGCTTACCGAGGCAAAGGGCACGGCAGTTGTTACAACGAAAGCCAAGGCCTGCGCCGGATTTATACCGCCCACCGTAAAGAAGGAGAGAAGGCGCACGGCGTAAGCCACAGCCGCAAGCACTACGGCAAGATAACCGATGCATTTAAGAAGCGAGCCTATGCGCCGACTCTTATATACACGGTAACGCGCCTTATCTATCGGGTGCATACCGTTTTCTATGTTTTTTTCGCTCATTTATCAACCTTTGTTTACAAAATCGATGAACTTAAGGAAGTATTCCCTGCCCTCATCGGTATCCTTGAACACGCCTGCATCACGAAGAACGCGCACAAAGGTCTTACCGATCTCACGCTTGATGATATCCTCACAGTTTTCCGCATTAAACTCATACTCGCTGCGGAAGGCATCAAACCAAGCTGCGTGCTTCTCTATGGTAGGCACGTCTGTAAAGCTCTTGCCCGTAAGGATAGCGTCCTTCATATCGGCGATCTCGTCCTTAAGTCTTGCAGGGAGAACCGCAAGTCCCATTACCTCGATAAGACCGATGTTTTCTTTCTTTATATTATGGTGCTCGCTGTGAGGATGATACACGCCAAGGGGGTGCTCATCTGTGGTGATGTTGTTACGGAGAACAAGGTCAAGCTCAAGCACGCCGTTTCTTGTTCTTGCTATAGGCGTTATGGTGTTGTGAGGCTCGCCGTTTGTTTGTGCGTAAACGAACGCCGCCTCATCCGTATATGAGCGCCAAGCAACGAGTATCTTATCGGCAAGCTCTACGAGCCTATCCTTATCGTTACCCGAAAGGCGAATAACGGACA
>JAZRLU010000092.1:0-1297 GCA_045647045.1 Eubacteriales bacterium | reverse complement strand
CGATCCGACTTCCTTACCCAGCATCAGAATCATTCCGGCAAGGATATGACGTATTTCGATCAGGAAACAGGCGAGCATTACATTCCTTACGTTATCGAGCCCTCGCTCGGTGCGGACAGAGTTGCGCTTGCATTCCTTGTTGACGCATACGATGAAGAACAGATCGGTGAGGGTGATACAAGAGTTGTGCTTCACCTTCATCCCGCACTTGCACCCTACAAGGCAGCGGTGCTTCCTCTTTCCAAGAAGCTTTCCGATAAGGCTGCCGAGGTATACGATCTTCTTGCAAAGCAGTTTGCGGTTGATTTTGACGAGACCGGCTCTATCGGTAAGAGATACCGCCGTGAGGATGAGATAGGCACGCCCTTCTGCATTACCTACGACTTTGATTCCGAGACAGACGGATGCGTTACCGTAAGAGACAGAGATACTATGGAGCAGGTAAGACTTCCTATCTCCGAGGTTGCCGCTTACATCAACGCAAAGCTTGAGTTCTGATATGGATAACTTAACACGTATTGCCTCCTTTACCGTAGATCACGATTATATTACCGAGGGCGTTTACATCTCGCGCGTGGACGGTGATATCACCACCTACGACCTTCGTTGCCGCCGCCCCAATATGGGGGATTATATGGATAATCTCACTATGCACTCGGTGGAGCATCTTTTTGCTACCTATATAAGAAACAGCGCGATAAAGGATAGCGTGATCTACTTTGGACCTATGGGCTGTCAAACGGGATTTTACCTGCTTGTCCGCGGTATCGATAAAGAGACCGTTTACGAGCAGATCATAGCTACCCTTCGTGCAATAACTCTGCACGAGGGTGGCGTTCCCGGTGCTACGCGCCGTGAATGCGGCAATTATGAAAATCTCTCGCTCGATGCGGCAAAGGCAGAGTGCCGCCGTTACCTTGAATCCCTCGGTAAGGCAAAGCACCGCTTCGATTACCCCACCGAGTGATAAAGGAAAAGCTATGAAAAGATACGATTTTGGAATAATCGGTGCCATGGAGCCCGAGGTAGAGCGCCTTATCGGTGCGCTTAAGGGCAAGAGGTGTGACACGGTAGGCTCTCTTAAGTTCTACCGCGGCAGGCTCGGCAAGAAAAGCGCCGTTATTGTAAAATGCGGCGTAGGCAAGGTGTTTGCCGCCATTGCCGCAGAGGCTATGATAATGAAGTACGCACCGCGCCTTGTGATAAACACGGGTGTTGCGGGTGCTATAGCAAGCGGTATTTCCGTTGGAGACGTGCTTGTTGCCTCAAAGCTCGTTCAGCACGATATGGATACCTC
>JAZRLU010000091.1:0-6950 GCA_045647045.1 Eubacteriales bacterium | reverse complement strand
AGATGATCGAGCTTGCGCGCCGCGAGAAGCAGGAAAGAGACGGCGAGGACGGCAATGACGAGTAATGCAAAAAAGATACGCGGTACTGTATCGAACATCCTTTGGATAGCCGCTACGGTACTGCTTATCGCAATCTTTATTTCGGTATTCTCCGCACAGATGCGCGGCGAGGTGCCAAGCGTTTTCGGCATCTCTATTCTGCGCGTTATAAGCGGCAGCATGGAGGACGAGATCCCAACGGGCTCTTATATCCTTGTTGTTCGCACGGATGCCGAGAAGATAAAGCGAGATGACGTTATATGCTTTTATTCTTCCGACCCTTCAATTTACGGTTATCCAAACACGCACAGGGTTGTTGAAGATCCGATAAAAACCGACACGGGGTACGAGTTCGTTACCAAGGGAGATGCAAATCCCAAGGCGGACAACTATAATGCAACGTCTGATAGGCTTATCGGAAAATACGTAAAAACGCTTACCGTGCTTACTGCGGTGGCAAACTTCGTTACGGGCAATTATACCCTGCTCTTTATTATGGGTATTCAGATAGCAACGGCTACTATGGTCGTTTTTACTATCCTTAAGCGCCGCGCCTTCGGTAGTCCCAAGGGTGGCGAAAATGAGGAAAAACAAGACAATTAATTTTTTCGGGAGGTGATCTTATGGAGCAAAAAAAGCATAATATAGCGTTTACCGCGGCAAAGATAGCCGTTACTATGGCAATTTTTGTGCTTATTGCTTATTTCATCTCAATTCTTTCGGGCTTCTCTCCGTTCTTTGATAACTCCGCAAATGCAAACGCCATGCGTGACGTACGCGCGGACAGCGTGAGAGTGACCGACATATTTAACACGCACTTCACAAACCTTTATGCCATAGCAGAGGAGCTTGCCTTCGCAAAGAGCAAGGAAGAAATAGACGAAAAGCTTGGCAAGCATATAGGTATGGACGAGTTTGGAGATCTGCGCTACTTCACAAACGGCGTTGAGTACGCCGCAAACGGTCTTATGATCGAAAACGAGGAGGCAAGCGCGATCACGGAGCTTGGCAGCTCTATTAAGCCCGCGTGTACAACGCTTTATTTCGATGAAGCGGTTTCTATGGACTGTATCGCAATTTACGTGCCCATCAAGGGCTCTGAATACATCGACGGTCTTGTAGGTATTCTGCAGGCGCGCGGCTGTATCAGCCTTGCGGGTTATCTTAATGAGAATGCCTCCGCCATTGCCTTCATAGCCACAGACGGTATGATAATGGCAAGCGCGCAGCTTGATACGTTTGAATACTCGCTTGGAAACAATCTTTACGATTTTATCCGCCGCGAATCAAACGATTCTATTACCGCATCCGCCATGCGCGAGGACGTTGCAAGCGGCGAGGTTGGCTCCGGCATCATAACCTTCGGCGGTCTTGAGTACGTGTATGCGTGCTCTCCCATCGCAAACACAGACGGCAATTTCAGCATTCTTACCTTAAGCCTTACCACAAAGATCACAGAGGCAGAGCTTGACTACGTAACGCACCTTATGTACGTGCTTATCATAGCAATAGTCTTCCTGCTTATCACGCTTATTTACACCATCATCTTCCACCACAAGCTTAAGCAGGAGAGCAAGAACGCCGCCCTGCACGATGCGGTGCTGGAGTGCGCAAACGAAGAGGCGTTCAGGCGTAAATGTATTGAAATTCAGGCGGATACCCCCTCAACAAAGCACGCTTTGTTTACAATGCAGATAAAGCAGTTCCACTTTGTGCAAACCAAGCTCGGCGTTAAGAATACTACCGAGATACTTAAGTTTGCATCGGACGTTATAAACAACTTCTGTAACGAGCACGAAACCTACGGCTATGCAGGAGACGGCACGTTCCTTTTATTCCACCACTTCAAAAACGAGGGCAACCTTAAGAACCGTATTCAGGTTCTTACGGCAATTATCAACAAGTGCCCCGCGCTTACCGAGAACAATACCACGGTAGGCTTTGTTTCGGGCGTGTGCTTCGATTTCGGCATCCGCAAGAGAACGATGCGCGAGATCATCGACTGCGCTTACGTTGCTACCGAGAGCGCAAAAAGTAAGTCTCAGCTCCCCTACGTGCTTTACAGCGAGAGCGTTAACCAGGAGATCATTCGCCAGGAGCAGCTGGAAAACGAGATGGAACAGGCGCTTGAAAGCTCGGACTTCAAGGTATTCCTTCAGCCCAAGTACGATATCAAAAACGACCGCATAGACTCCGCAGAGGCGCTGGTACGTTGGTTTGATAAAAAGAAGAACGACTACCGCTTCCCCGGCGAGTTCATCGACCTTTTCGAAACAAACGGCTTTATTATCAAGCTTGACCACTTCGTGTTTATCGAGGTGTGCAAGTATATGCAGGCGGCGGCGGCGCGCCGCGACCCCGTTGTACCGATAGCAGTAAACGTTTCACGCGTTACTGCTACGCAGGAGGATTTCATAAACTTCTATATCGGTAACAAGCAAAAATACAATATCCCCGACGGATTCATTATTTTGGAGTTCACAGAGAGCTTTGCCATGGAGGATTACGATACCATTGAGCGTATCGTTAACAAGCTGCGCCAAAACGGCATACGCTGCTCTATAGACGACTTCGGTTCGGGTTACTCATCATTCAACATTCTTAAGAACATCTGCATGGATGAGCTTAAGCTTGACCGCTTCTTCCTTGAGAAGGGTCTTAACGACGACCGCGACAACAAGCTTCTTATGACCGTTATCAACCTTGCAAAGAGCCTTGGTATGAAGGTCGTTCAAGAGGGCGTTGAAACGCGCGAGATGTATGAGCGTGTTGCGGCTATGGGCTGCGACGTGCTTCAGGGATACTACTACGCAAAGGCGATCCCGATCGAGGAATACAAGGTATTCATCACAACCAATACCTCGATCAAGTATAAGTCAAGAGTTAAATAAAACGTGGGCTGCCGTGCTCTCGGCAGCCCAAAAGCCAAAAAAACATCATCAGCTGCCGCTATCTTGACATATCTTATTTTTTATGCTAAAATAGTTGTTACAAGCTTTAATATAAACATCCGAATGGAGAAGAAATGAAATCAATTTTAAGCAAGCTTGTGCTTCTCATTACGGTTTGTGTTCTGTCTGCTACGATATTTATCGGAGCACTCGCCATAGTAAGATTTAACAGCAGCATGGCTGCATCCTCGGACGAGATACTGAACCTTACGTGCAGTGAAAACGCCAAGTCTATAAATATAATGCTCAACCGTATGGAAAAATCCGTTGATATTCTCGCGGATTATACCGTTACAAACCTCAAAAGTGATATACTTCTTACAAGCACCGCCTCGCTTTCGGATTTCGAGCGCAATCTTGAATCCCTCGGTATCTCCATAGCAGAGGACAGGGACGGCGCGGTAGGTCTTTTCGTTCGCTTCAACCCCGAATATTCGAACGAAACTGCGGGCTTTTACCTTGTAAAGAACGATGAGGGCGTGTTTGAGCGCCACGATAAGACGCCTCTTACCAATGCTGCAAAAAACAGCCTTGAATGGTACAAGGTTCCCTACGATACCGGCAAATCCATATGGATCCAGCCCTATCTCGATGCAACGACCGGCAAGATGCTTATTACCTATGCAACGCCTATGTATAAGCAGTTTGGCTCGGAGGAGCCCATTTTCCTCGGCATTGCAGGCATTGATATAAGCTTTGATTACTTCACCTCCCTTATCGACGATATCGAAATATACGAGACGGGATATGCCTTCCTTACAGACTCAAATCTTCAGGTAATTTACTCCAAAAACGCCTTTGACGGTACAACGTCGCAGGCGGGAAGCCTTGATATTACCGAGGTTGAGCGCGGTGAGATGGTATTTAACTATCACAACAATGAAAGAACGATGAAGGTTACCTTCCGCGCGCTTGACAACGGAATGTGCCTTGCAACCACCGCATCGGATATTGAGGTGCAGGGTGAGGTTTATATGCTCACCATGGAGATCATTCTTTTATCGGCGTGCTTTATCGTAATATTCCTCTATATAACGTATAGCGTGGCAAAGAGCATTATCAACCCCCTTACCGAGCTTAACGAGGTTGCTATAAAGGTTGCAGAGGGTGATCTTGACGTTAATTTCGAGTACGAAGGAAACGATGAGATCGGATCGCTGACAAAGAGCTTAAAGATTACGGTTAAGGAGCTTAAGAAGAGAATATCGTTTACGGACAGCTTGGCGTATCACGATTCGCTTACCGGTCTTAACAACCTCACCGCCTACACGCGTGACAAGGAAAGGCTGAAGCAGCGCTTTGAAACCGAGGCGTGCGATTACGCCGTGTTCATTATCGATATCAACGGTCTTAAGATGGTTAACGATACCTTCGGTCACCGTGTCGGCAATGATCTTATCATTGAAAGCGGTAAGGCTATCGGCTCTACCTTTGGATATGAGAACGTTTACCGTATCGGCGGAGACGAGTTCGTTGCGATAATCCGCGGTGCAAACGAGGATAGCTGCAAGGTGCTCAAAGAGACTCTGCTCCGCGCACTTACAGAGGGCGAGGGCAAGATAATCCCCGCACTTGCGATCGGCTATCATATCTGCCAAGGAAGCAAGATAGAGTACGAGCGAGTATTTGAGCTTGCAGACGAGGCTATGTATTCCGAAAAGATCAAGCTTAAGGCAAACGGTATAACCAGCCGAGTTATAAAATAAATTCATCCCCGGCAGGTCACAGGACTCGTCGGGGATTTTTATAAGGAGACGCTTATGAAAAACAAAACGGGTATAGTATCTATATCGTTCAGAAAATACACGCGCGAAGAGATTCTTTCCGCCGCGGCAGAAGCAGGGCTTGATGCCATAGAATGGGGCGGAGACGTTCACGTGCCGCACGGAGACCTTGCTATAGCGCGCGAAGCGGCAGAAAAAACAAAAAAGGCAGGGCTTGTAACGGCAGAGTACGGATCCTATTATTCTATAGGCACGTCCGATGCGGCGCTTTTTGACAGCGTGCTTGCATCCGCGCGCGAGCTTGGCACAAGCGTTATCCGTGTTTGGCCTATGATGAACGTTTACAGCGACACGCTGGATGAAGAGACCTATCAAAAAACCGTTGCAGATGCAAAGCGCATATGCGCTATGGCACCCGATATGACTATTGCCCTTGAATGCCATCCGCGCTCGCTTACAGAGGAATATCACACGGCGCTTAAGCTTTTGCGTGACGTGGATATGCCAAACCTTAAGATGCTTTGGCAGCCCAATCAGCACAGACCCCTTGAATACAACCTTGATGCCATAAAGGCGCTTTTGCCCTACATTGTGGGCGTGCACGTGTTCTCTTGGAAGCGAAAGGAGAGACTGCCGCTTGAAGATGGCGCGGCGCAGTGGCGCGAGTATATCTCCTTGCTTTCCAAAAAGGAGCTTTACTATATGCTTGAATTTATGCACGACGATAATATCGAAACACTTGCGCACACGGCAGGAGTGTTAAAGAATTGGCTTGCAAATTGATTTGGAGGAGTATATGAAATACAGGTATGAAACGCATTTGCACACCGCCCCGGTAAGCAAATGCGCACGCGCAACGGTCAGGGATAATCTTGAATATTATAAGTATTTTGATTATGACGGCGTTTTTATCACCAATCATTTTTTAGACGGCAATATAAATGCGGATAAATCCCTCCCCTACGCCGATCTTATCAACTTTTATTTTTCCGATTACGAGCAGGCGCTTGCCATTGCAAACGAGATAGGCATACGTGTGTTCTTTGGCGTAGAGCTCTCTTACAAAGGAACGGATTTTCTTGTATACGGGCTTGACAAGGCGTGGTTTCTTGCCCACCCCGAAATAATGGAAATGAAAAAAAGTGAGGAGCTTGCGCTTATGGCAAGCGAGGGCGCACTTATAATTCAGGCGCACCCCTTCCGCGAGGCGTCATATATCGATCACATAAGACTTTTCCCAAGAAACGTGCACGGTGTTGAGGTAGATAACGGCTGCCGCAGCGCCTTTGAAAACGGGATGGCGGCGCAATATGCAAAGAACTACTCTCTCATTCCCTTTGCGGGCACGGATAACCATATAGGTCCTTTAAAGGTTCGCCTTTGCGGCGTGGAATTTGACACGCCTATAGCTGATGAGGCGGATTTTGTAGAAAAGGTCAAGGGCGGACTTGCAAGCATCTTCACACTTGATACGGAGGATTCCAAATGAATTATCAAAAAAGCTTCGGCTTCAGGCACAAAAGCGGCATACTTCTGCCCGTAAGCGCACTTCCCTCGCGCTATGGGATCGGCAGCTTCGGCAAGGCGGCTTTTGATTTTATAAGCTTCCTTGAAAAGACCGGGCAAAAATGCTGGCAGGTGCTGCCCCTTAACCCCACCTCATACGGTGACAGCCCGTATCAGTCCCCTGCATCACTCTCGGGAAATCCTTACTTTATCGATCTTGATATACTTAAGGATAACGGACTTCTTACCGACGAGGAGTGCCGGGCGGAGCAGAGCGAAGAAAAGAGGATCAACTACGGCAGGCTTTTTGAAACGAGATACGAGGTTCTGAGGCGTGCATATGCAAGATTTGTGCCTACTAAAGATTATATCAAGTTTACAGAGCGTGAATGTGCTTGGCTTCGCCCTTATGCGCTGTTTATGGCGCTTAAGGTGAAAAACGCTTATATTCCGTGGTACGAATGGGATGAGGGCGAGCGCGATTACGCTTCGGCAATCAAGCTTTACGATACCCTGCCCGACGTTAGGTTTTTCACCTGGCTGCAGTACGAATTTGACCGCCAGTGGCATAGCGTGCTTGATTTTGCACACAAAAAGGGCATTGTTATAATAGGTGATATGCCTATCTACGTTGCGCACGACAGTGCAGACGTATGGTGCGATCCCAAAAGCTTTTTGCTTGATGACGAGTATATGCCGACAACCGTTGCAGGCTGCCCCCCCGATGCTT
>JAZRLU010000090.1:0-3362 GCA_045647045.1 Eubacteriales bacterium | reverse complement strand
ATCGTTCCCTTTATCATGGAGAAGAAGGGTTACACTCCCGCACAGATGGAGTCTTATATGAACAAGAAGTGCGGCTTTGAGGGTATTTCCGGCGTAGGCTCCGATTCCAGAGACGTTGAAGCGGCTATGGAAGCAGGAAATGAAAGAGCAAAGCTTGTATACGATATGCTTTGCTACCAGATCAAGAAGTACATCGGCAGCTACTCCGCAGCAATGGGCGGTGTTAATGCGATCGTATTTACTGCAGGCATCGGCGAGCACGCTCCCTATATAAGAGAGAATGCGCTTAAGGGCCTTGAATATCTCGGAATCAAGCTTGATAAAGAGAGAAACACCTTCGGTCACTCATCAACTCCCGTAAAGCTTTCTGCAGACGATTCTGCTGTAGCGGTATATATGATACCTACAAACGAGGAGCTTGTAATAGCTCAGGATACCGAGGCTATTGTTAAAGCACTTTAATAAAAACCTATAAGATGGCACCCGCGGTGAATACGCCGCGGGTGCTTTCACATCATATATATTAACATAAATAAGTTTTAATGTCAATAAACTTAACGTATTTACTGTTAAGAAAGATAAAAAATTATTTTTTCTATAAGCTCCTCGCGTATACGGTCAACCGCTTTAAAATCAACCGCAGCCGTGTATATTTCCTCAAGCCGCACGTGATATTCATAAGCCAAGCTTAAGCAGGATGCCGCCATATCAAGCGCGTTTTTTATTCCGCAAAGAAGGAACTGTCTCTCACGGTCCGTCCTTTGATCGGCAAAGAAGGAGGGAACAGCGTGCTCGGAAGAAAGGCAATCGTATGCGCTAAGTGGCAGTGTTTTGCAATCTATGGCATCCACCGTCTCACCGTCAAGCGCGTTAAAATATACGGTATGGCGAATGGCGCGAAGTGATAAAAGCTTATGCAAAACGCCGAGGGTGATACCTCTTTCGCACCTCTCAAGCGTCATACCAAGCTCGCCATATGAGTGCGGAAGGGAGAGCCCGTTATTTGAAAACGAGCTTACAAGCGCTACATCAAAATCACCGTTTTCACACTCAAAGGCATTGTCTATCCATTCTGTAAAATAGTCGGTTGCGGCACGGTAATCATATCCGCTCTTGATTTCTGCCTTGATTTTTCCCCAATAAACAGAACAAATGCCTAAATGTGAGTATGCATCATTGTAAGATGAACGTTTTTTATTTACAAGCTTGCAAACCTCATCGGCGGCTTTTGTAAGCTTGCTTTGATCAAAGGCTACGGCAAGATTTACTATCTCATCAAGAGCCCCCGGCATCTGCGGATCAAGTGTGTGCGGCGCCGTTCCGTCCACTATAGCGCAGCTCTTATCACCGCGCCTTATCACGATACCGTCAAGGCTTTCGGTATCGGATGAGCAATAATATTTTTTCACCTCTATCCCAAGCCCTAAGACAACCGCGGCAATTTTCTTCATCAACGTGCTTTTACCGCTTCCGGGGCCTCCCTTCAAAATAAAGAGCCTTTTATACCTTTCGGGTGAAAATACAACGGGAAAATAAGACCTGAATCCGCCAAATCCGTTCGCAGATGCAAAAAGCTTTAATTCTTCGGAATTTTCATTATTCATTCGGTTTCCATCCTTAATATATAAATTATAATAAAAATATTTTAAATATGTGCCCTTTTTGTAGTTGACAATTGACCGTTTATATTCTATAATATAATTTAGATAATTATTTTATCCCATTTTAAGACCATTAACGGAGAGCATTATGCAAATTATAGGTCTTTGCGGATCAAGCGGATCGGGTAAAAGCTCGGCGGCGCGTATCTTTGCCTCGTTTGGCATACCGATAATTGATGCCGATGCGGTATACCGTGATCTGTTATATCCATATTCACCGCTTATTGCGGATATTACAAAAGAGTTTGGCAGCTCTGTTATCAATGACGATGGCACGCTTAACAGGCGCGCTCTTGCGGCATTTGTTTTTTCACCCGGGGGTAACAGAGTGCATCTTGCGCGCCTTTGTGCCATAACACACGGCGCGGTGATATCCGAAACCGAGCTGCGCATAAGCAAGCTTAAAAAAAGCGGAGAGAACAGAGTGATCTTTGATGCCCCCTTGCTTTTTGAATCGGGCTTTGATAAACGGTGCGACGTTATCGTATCTGTTGTTGCCGATATGGATATACGCATCGGTCGCCTTGTTGAAAGAGACGGGATCACACCGCAGCAGGCAAAGGACAGGATATCATCTCAGCTATCGGATGAATATCTTATAAGCCGATCCGACTATTATATTGTAAACAACGGCACCGCAGACGAGCTTTACAAAAGCGTTGCGGATATTGTCAAAAAAATAAATGAAAAATAATTTGAGAGGTAATAAAAATGAGCGAAACAACCATCGGTAAGGAAATGCAGGACAAGCTTTCCTACAAAAAAACAAACGTATACGAAACGGCAACAAGTGATAAAATTAAGGCGATCTATGATTATGCCGAAGGCTATATGACCTTCCTTGATCGCGCAAAAACCGAGCGCGAGGCTGCCGCGTATTCAATAGAGCTTGCAAAGAGCGCAGGCTTTACCGAGTATAAGTTCGGTGATAAGCTTTCCGTAGGTGATAAGAAATACTACAACAACCGCGGCAAGAGCCTTTATCTTTTCACCGTAGGTGAAAATGATCTCGAAGAGGACGGTATTCGCATACTTGCATCCCACATCGATTCTCCCAGAATCGACCTTAAGCAGGTTCCTATGTATGAGGATTCGGGAATGTGCTTCCTTAAGACTCACTATTACGGCGGTATCAAGAAGTATCAGTGGACCGCGATCCCCCTCGCACTTCACGGCGTTGTTGTAAAGGCTGACGGCACTACCGTAGAGATCAGCATCGGTGACGGTGCAAACGATCCCGTTTTCTATATAAACGATCTTCTTCCTCACCTTGCTGCTAAGCAGAGCCAGGATACACTTGGAAACGCTATATCCGGTGAGACTCTTAACGTTCTTATCGGTGGTCTTCCTTACGACGATGCAGACGTAAGTGACAAGATCAAGCTTACCGCGCTCTCCTTCCTTTACGATAAGTACGGCATTACAGAAGAGGATTTCCTTTCTGCAGAGCTTTCTCTTGTTCCCGCATTTTCTGCGCGTAACGTAGGCTTTGACGGTGCACTTATAGCCGCATACGGTCATGATGACAGAGTATGCTCTTATCCCGCGCTTACTGCAATCCTTGAGCTTGAGTCCAACGCTCGCACCGCTATGGTGGTTCTTGCCGATAAGGAAGAGGTTGGCTCTATGGGCGTTAGCGGTATGCAGAGCGATATACTCGTAGATCTTATTGATGAGATCTCCCTTGCACTTGGCAAGAAC
>JAZRLU010000089.1:0-3074 GCA_045647045.1 Eubacteriales bacterium | reverse complement strand
TGCGGAAGCGGAAAGAAATATAAGAACTGCTGCTGGGCTAAGGATCAGGCAGGAGGAAACGGCTAAAATATGGGCTTTGGACTGCTTTTTATAGGATATTTCTTTCTTATAAACATCACCTACTACGCCTATACCGATATTATTGGAGCTATGGTTATGCTTATGGCTCTTTACAAGCTTGGGCGCTTTTGCCGCGACCTTAAGCACGCGGCGGTGGCAGATACGGTATTTGCCGTTTTTGCCACGGGCGAGCTTGTGCTTGCCGCGCTTGGTGCGTTTGGCATCCTTACCCTGCCCGAAGATGCTTCGGCATACATAGCGGCGGCAAGGTATCTTATAGTGTTCGTTATAACCGTGCTTATGCTGCGCGGTATACGTGCGCTTGCCGATGAGGTGGGGGCAGATGCCCTTGCCACCGGCGCAAAAACAAGCATTCCGCTTGCCGCTATATATCCGATATCGGCGTTTCTTAACTGCCCGTTTGCGGGAATATTCGGTGCGGCAACCCCCTATATCTTCCTTGTGGCAGTAATAGCGGTGGTTGTTTACCACATCTCAAACCTTATAACCGTTTACAAGGCGTATATGCAGATATGTATGCCCGAGGATGCTGCCGTGGGTACTAAAAAGCACGGAAAGCGCACCTTTACCGACAAGATCTACGACAGGATCGAGCAAAGGGAGAAGGAATACAACGAGTATAAGCTTGGGCGCGCCAAGGAAAGGCACAAAAACAAAAGAAAGAAAAAGTAATACGTATGCAAAACGAGCTTTCAGCATTAGAGGCATACCGCCCGCGCCATATGGCGGGGGCTGTGATATTTGCCCTTGTAATGCTTTTCAACCCAAACGTAAATCTTATCGATATCCTACCCGATTTCATAGGATATTTTATACTTTACAGCGCATTTGGATTTGCCGCGGATGCCGCACCCCATTTTGCCGAGGCAAGGGGCGCGTTTCTTAAGCTTGCATTTATAAATCTTGCAAAGCTGCCATCCCTTCTTATAATCGCGCTTGTAAGGCAATCAAACACGCTTGACAATGACGTTGTTGCGCTTTTTGCGCTCTGCTTCCTTGTTATCGAGCTTATATTCCTTATCCCCGCTATAAAGAACATATTCGAGGCACTTTTCTATCTTGGCGAAAGATCGGATGCAGAAAGCCTTATAAGAAACGATTCGGTTATATCAACAGACTCGCTTCGCAGCCTTACCTTCGTATTCCTTGTGCTTAAGACAGCGCTTGCTACCCTGCCCGAATTTTTGCAGCTCAGCCGCAACGTGGACTCCGGCAGCGGCACGTCCTTTGTTACCGGATCGCGCTACTACCCCTGGGCGGTGCTTGCATCCTTTGTGCTTTGTGCGGTTGTGGGCATAATATGGCTTTGCCGCGCGGTAAAATACGTAAAGAGCGTAAAAAGCGAGGGCAAGTTCTTTGATGCGCTGGTTTTGGTTGCAGGTAATAAAGCACCTGCGGAATTTGAGCGCTCGCGAGTGCTTAAATCGATACGCATCACGTCCGTTATTATAATACTTGCACTTCTGTTTTCGTTTGATATCATATTCGATAACTACAAGGGCATCAACCTTTTGCCGCCGTTTGTGTTCTCGATCTTACTGTTTATTGCAAGCATGAGAATGACGGCGCACACAACCGTAAGCACCGCAACAAAGCGCGCGCTTATCATATCGGGTGCTGCATCTATGCTTATCAGCACGGTTAATTACTTTATGACGGTGGCGTTTATTGAAGAGCACGGCTACTCTGCCCTGCTTGATGCAAAAAATATCGATGCGCAAAAGGCGTATCAGCTTATCGAATACGTATCGATAGCGGAGACCGCCGCGGCTATCGCGCTTGTGATATGCTTCATTGCCGTGATGAACTCATATACGGATAACCACATAGGCATACCGAAAACAAGCGAAAGCTATCGCCCGTCCGACAAGAGGTATAACAATGAGGTAAGGGCGCGCACGGTGGCGTTTGGCGTGGCTATGATCGCCCTTCGCATACTTAAGCTTGTTTCCGTTTTCTCAAACGGAGATATGCAGCTTATCTTCTCCAACCCCTCGGACGTTACTATGCCCACAATAGAGGCCTCGTCTATGCCCTGGTTACCTACGGTGATCACGCTTGCGAACGTGGTACTTGTGATATATGCCGTTTACTACGTAAATTATCTTAAGGCAGAGGAGGCGCTGACGGAAAGGGCGCACCCGAGCGCACTATCCCCCTTCCGCACGGCAAACGAGGCGGCACAGTACGATATCCGTACAAGTGACGATAACACCTCGCAAAAGAATATATAACAATAACAAAAGCTGCCCCTTTGGCAAAAGCGAAGGGACAGCTTTTTTATATTCATTTACTTTTTTCAAAAAGGAAGCCTCAGCACTACCCCACCTCTTTTAAAAGGGCGGTTGCGATGGCAAGCTTTTCTTCCTCACTCATTACAGCCTTACCCGAGGCAAGAGTACGGATCATATCGCAAATCGTGCTCACGCAGGCATCAAGGTCTTTGTTTTCAACAAAGGCATCAAAGCGCTGTGTAAGAGTGGGCAATGCGCTGTAATCACGCGCGTTTTCAAGGCAGCGTGCCGCAACCTTCGGCGAATCTCTGCCGTCTCTTAATTCCAGCCTTTCGCGTATCGCGTTAAGCCCCTCGTATACGTAGAAGGCGAAAACGGGATAATCAAGACTGCGCTTAAGTGAAAGCACACCGTTATATTCAAGCACGAGTATCGGATGCTTGCCGAGCGAGAGAATGCGCGAAAGCTCGCGCTTTGGCGTGCCGTAAAGGTTGCCGCCGTACTCGGCGTGCTCTGCCATACCGCCTGCCGCGATCTCTGCCTCAAACTCCGCGCGGCTTAAGTAGATGTATTCATCTGCCTTACCGTCATCGCGTACGGGGCGCGTGGTTGCGGAGCGGCTCATTTCAAGATTGCCAAGCCGCTCTATAAGCATCTCCGCAACGGTGGTTTTACCAACGCCGGACGGGCCTGCGATTATAACTGCATATTTCTCCATAGCTTAGCGATTGGGAACAAGCTTTTCCTTGCCGCCCATAT
>JAZRLU010000088.1:0-11582 GCA_045647045.1 Eubacteriales bacterium | reverse complement strand
TGCAGTTTACGGTAATGCCGTATTTTGCTACCTCAATGGCTATGCTGCGCGTCAGCGCCTCAAGCGTTGCCTTGCTTGCACCGTAGGTTATCTGCCCTGCAAATACCTGCGCCGCATCGGTAGAAAGATTGATTATCCTACCGTAATCGCCGCGGCGGTTAACAAACTCGTGTATCATCATAATACTGCCGCGTACGTTAACGGCAAAGGTGCTGTCTATCACGTCACGAGTGATGCTCTCAATGGTATCAATACCGTCCATATCACCGTCTGCCGCGTTGTTTACAAGTATATCAACCTTGCCAAAGCGCTGTATAGCCTGCGCATAGATATCCTTTACCGCATCCTCGGACGTGATATCGCTTTCAATGATAAGATAATCCGCATTTATTGCCTTAAGGCATGCCTCCACCTCATCGGCATTGCCGGCATTTGCCGCAAAATAGCGGTCTGTTCCGTTTTCGCCCGTCTTGCTTGCATCAAATGCGCGTAAGATCCTTTTGTATACAAGAACAACGCACGCTCCCTCTTTTGCAAAGGCAAGCGCAACAGCCGCGCCAATGCCCTGCGGATTATTTGCGCCCGTAATAAGAGCTACCTTGCCCTTTAAGCCGTAATCGATCATCTGCATCTCCTGTTTTATAGACTCCTGCCGCGGCACTTTTGCCGCCGCGGATCACTTCTTATTCTTTTCCTTTGATCTTTTATCGTTTATGATCTTCATATGCTCGGCGGTGATAAGATCTACGCCGTTTTCCCTTGCCCAATCAATGCAGCCCTTAAGCACAAGCGGCAAGAATACGCGCGGTACTGCAAGCACGGTCATAAGCGCATCGTCGGTAAACTTGATTTTATCGTCTGCCCTGTCTGCCGCATAGCGCACGGATTCAAGCGATGCCTGCCTCATTTGCAGAAGCTCTGCTCTCATCCTTGTTTTTCTGTGGAACCAGAAATTCTTGGAGTCGCGGTAGCCGTAATCTACGGGAAGCGGAGGAAAATCCTTTGCCCTTACACCGTTTATGATGGCATCACGGTACTTTTTCTTCATAAGTATCTTATCAACGCGCAGAATGAAGTGCGCGCCGAACTTGCTTGTAATTCCGTTAAAATCGTGATATGGGCCCTCGTAGCCGTTAAGCTCGCCTGCCGTGTCACGGTCTGCACCGTCAAGCTCGCGCATCCACGTGCACTCGATAGCCTCTATGGCATCCGTAAGCACCATAGGTCTTACCTCGCCGCTTTCCTCTTCAAGCAAGCTTTTTTCAAGCTTAAACTTGCACTTTGCCATCTTTTCCTCAGGCTTGTCACCCGGCCAGGAAAGCTTTACCGCCTCCTTGAAGGTAGAGGGCTTATCATCAATAAAGTTAAGCGTGCACTTGCCGTTTCTGAGAATATTCTGTGCGGTATTTGAAGAATTTCTGCAGCACAGAAGCATTGCATAATAATCCTTACCTGCAACGTAGTACGGCTGCACAAGCGAATACGGGCCAAGGTTTGTTGTGCCGTCCTCACAAAGCGTACTGATTATTACAGTAGGCATCGGGAAGTAAAGCGAGGTTTGGTAGAAGTTGTCTACTATTCTTAAATTTTCAAAGCTGCTCATTGTCTGTCTCCTCATATTGTATATTATTATTGCAAAAACTTAACACGCCCCGCGGCATTGGCTGATTTTATATCATAATACCGTCACAATGATCGATCTCATGCTGGATCACCTGCGCGGTAAGCCCCGAGAAGGTCTTTTGGCAGATCTGCATTGAAAGATCCTGATATTCTACCGTAACGGTCTTGTATCTTTTAAGCTTATGCGCCTTGCCGGCTATCGCAATGCACTCCTCTCTTACCACGCGCTCGCCGCTGTGGCTTACGATCCTCGGATTAAGCATCACGTCATACGTAGGAACCATTTCGCTAACGTTTACAAAGGCTATGATACGCTTGTTCACGCCGATCATATTTGCCGAAAGCCCCGCACAGTCTGCCCTATGGGCTATCAGCGTGTCGCGCAGATCACGCGCTACCGGAAGATCGTCTACCGTAGCATCATCCGTTTTAAGCCTAAGCAACGCCGTCTCACGTATCAGCTCTTTTATCATACGTCTTTCCTCCAATTGCTTTTTGTTCTGTTATTGCGTACTGCTAATCATTATAGCACGAAATTATCTCAATTTCAATCCGATTTGACAATCTGTGCGAAAAATGTCGATGGGTTTTGCGTTTGCTATTGCTTTTATGCGCAAGATGTGGTAGACTATACGGGTGATTAAAATATCCTAATATAAAAGGAGAAAATTTATGACTAACGTTATCAAGCGCAGTCTTGCGCTGGCTTTGGTTTTGGTTATGTGCATATCCTTCCTGCCCATAATCAGTCTGAATGCAAGCGCTGCCGACGTTACTTACGTATACGACGGCAAATACATTTACAACTGGGGTGCACGCGGCGTGACGGCAACGGAGCTTTCCCCCAACGCAGAGGCATTCTATACCGGAAGCAATTCTTATGACGTGCTTTCGGCTTACGAGGGCGGTACGGGTACCTCCGATGCGCCTAACAGCGATCTTTACAAGGCACTGCAGAAGCTTATGAAGGACTCGCACACCTATATAACAAGCTATGATGCAACAAAGGCTCTTTACAAGTATACCGACTGTCAGAACAGCGGCGGAAAGATCTCATCCTTCTACTCCGGTAAGGAGATCGGCCCCTCTTGGGACGGCGGATGGAACCGCGAGCACACCTGGCCCAACAGTAAGGGACTTGGCGGCAGCGATGAGAACGACCTTATGATGCTCCGCCCCACCTCCACAAGCGAAAACTCCTCCCGCGGTAATAAGGCATACGGACAGAGCAGCGGATATTACAATCCCAACAGCGAATCCGGCGGCAAGTATGATCTGCGCGGTGACGTAGCACGTATCTTCCTTTACGTATACGTACGCTGGGGTAACGTTAACGGCAACGGTAGCTATAGCACCTGGGGCTCCAGCGGCGTAATGGAAAGCCTTGACGTTATGCTTACCTGGATGGAAGAGGACCCCGTTGATACGTGGGAGCTTGGACGTAACGACTCCGTTGAGTCTATCATGGGTACACGTAACGTATTCGTAGACTATCCCGAGCTTGCATTTATACTCTTCGGCGAAGAGATCCCCGACGGTATGGTTACCCCCTCCGGCGAAGCTGGCTCTAAGTGCAACCACAATAACTTTGATGCAGGCGTTACTCACGCACCCAACTGCACAGAAAAGGGCTACACCCTTTACACCTGTCAGACCGAGGGCTGTACCTACAGCTACAAGGCTAACGTTGTTAATGCTGACGGACACAATTTCGTTTCCGGCACCTGCACCGTATGCGGTGAGGCAGAGCCCGTAGAGCCTGCTAAGCCCACGTATGTAACCTCTGTTACCGCAGGCGAGGCTTACAAGCTTGGTATTTATTCCTCTGCTAACAGCGCAGAGTATTACTTCAGCGGCACCATGAACGGCTACTACGGCACAACGGATACCAACTACGATAACGGTGTTGACGTTTACGTAGAAGAAACCTCCGGCGGCTACTATCTGTACTTTACCAACAGTAGCGGTCAGAAGCAGTATATCAATCTCGTTATAAGCGGTACTTACTACAACTTTACCTATGCCGCATCGCCTACGTCCGTATTTACGTGGGATTCGGCAAAGAATGCAATGAAGACCACAGTTTCAGGCGAGGTTTGCTACATAGGTACGTACGGCTCGTACGTAACAATGGGTGTTCTCAGAACCTCAAAGCTTCAGGATACAGATTATATCGCACGCTTCTACACCTTTGCAAATGCAGATGAAGGCGAAGACGAAACGCCCGATACCTCCTGCGAGCATAATTACACCGCATCCGTAACCGAGCCTACCTGCACAGAGGAAGGCTATACCACCTACACCTGCTCGCTTTGCAATGACACCTACACCGCAGACAAGACACCTGCAACCGGTCACAGATACAAGAATGATGCCTGCGTAAAATGCGGTGTGGCTAAGCCCTCCAACACCGAGGCAGATATAGGCTTTGCCAACACGGCAAACCGTACCGAGTTATCCACCACAAAGCAGGTTTGGGTACAGAACGGCATTACAATTACCAACGAAAAGGCAAACTCACAGAGCAACGTTGCCGACTATGCAGATCCCGCGCGCTTCTACAAAGGCTCCAAGGTTACGATCGAGTTCCCCGGTATGACAAAGATCGTTATCGATTGTTCGGGACTTGAAGCTAAGTACGTAAACGGCTGGCTTGAGGTTTCAAACGGAACGGCTACCAACAACGGCGGTATCATTACCATTGTTTTCGACACTCCCGTTGACAGCCTTGTTTACGAAAGCCTTTCCGCACAGTCCCGTGCCTTCAAAATAACGGCTTATTCCGAGCAGGTATCCGTTTGTGAGCACACGAACACCGCTATTGATGGCGCATCCGACGTAAGCTGCACCGTTAACGGTCACACCGGTCTTACATATTGTGCAGATTGCTTTGACATTCTTGATGAAGGCGAAGATATCATAGCAGACGGTCACGAGTTCGGCGAGTGGCTTGAAACCACCCCCGCATCCTGCACCGGCGCAGGCGAGCTTCGCAGAAATTGCAACAACTGCGATCATTATGAGACGGACGATATCCCCCAGCTTGAGCACGCAGACGAGGATGGCGACAACAGCTGCGACACCTGTGGCAAATCCATGTCCGAAGGCTCGGATGACAACAACAATACCGATAATAACGGCAACACCGACAACGGTGACAACAATAACGACAACAACGGCGGTGATAATACCGTAATAATCGTTATTCTGTGCGTTGTAGTGGGAGTTGCGGCTATCGCTGCGGTTACCGTAGCGATCTTCAAAAAGAAGAGATCCTGATAACCTAAAAAACCGCCATAGGCGGAAATAAAAGCGCCCCGCGGCAGAGCAAAAACTCCCGCGAGGCGCTTTTTTATTCAAAAGATGGCGCGTGCGTTTCGCCCGTGGCGAACGTGTTAGGTCCGGGATTAGAGAGCGAGAAATACATCTTTGCCGCCTTTGTTGTGCCGAAATCGCGGTTTGATCCCGTTTCCTGCACCTTATTGAAGGCATCGCGGAACATTTGGTTGTGCGCCTCCTCTCGGTTGAGAAGAAAATCAACGGTTTCGCGCACCTTTTTGTCCTCTATCTGACGGTAGAGATATTCGTAAACCACCTTCGCCCTCTGCTCGGATGCTATATTTGAGAGCAGATCGGCGCACAAGTCACCCGTTACGGTAACGTAATCGCCCGTCCAAGAATACCCCGACGAATTTATAAGCCCCGGATTCAACCCAAGAAGAACGTGCGTTTGCACCTCGCCTGCCTGAACCTTTGTTGCATCCACGTCGTGACCGTTCAAAAGATTTATGGTCTGCGCCACCATCTCCATATGCCCCAGCTCCTCAGCAGCTATATCAAGAAACAGATCCTTGATCTCGGGATCCTTGATGCGGAAGCTTTGCGACATATACTGCATTGCCGCCTTAAGCTCACCGTTGCCGCCGCCAAGCTGCTCCTGCAGCAAAACAGCGTATTGCGGATTCGGTCTTTCCACCGCTACAGGATGAAATAATTGCTTTTCGTGTTTAAACATATGCACCTCCGTTTTTTACTCACCGTTAGTATTTCCAAAAAACGAAGAAAATATGCCGCAACAAAAAATATAAAATCAGCTCGGCAGTGTTCAAAATCGATACAATAAAACACCTTGAAGGCTCTGTATTCTTCAAGGTGCTTTGATATTATGTAAAATACTGTAAAAAACAGCTTATTCTTCCTTTAGATCTATGTGCTTGGTTCGCTTGTATAACAAAAACAAGAAGAATGCAACAACAAGGGAAATAACCGCAAATATAATTAACGCCGCAATGCTCGTGTCAAAGTCCATTTCTTGAAGAAGCCCCGCATATATACAGCTCAAAATCACTCTTACAATGTAATAAACCGCAAGCAATACGTAGGAAATAAATCCTGTAAGCATTACAATTTTTCTTCTTACCAAGAACCTTTCTGTTTCTACAGGTGCAAAGGTAGTATTGCCGTTTCTGACATAACTTGTTGCTCTGTATTCATCTCCCAAAAATGCATAGCCCAAGCCAAAATTAATCAAGGCTCCGCCACCCAATAATGCGATGATCAGTATCATACTCGCGACGTCTGAAAAAGTGGAAACCCATACAGATACACCTATCAGCCCAAGGCCAATGAGCATGCAAAGGATTCCAATCGGAATTTTAATCATCATAATCAAAGTCTTTGTATACTTATCCATAATGCTTTTCTCCTAAATAACATGTATTAGAATACTTCTTATAATCAAAAAAACACGACCAACCCTGTTCGTATGAGGCTTATTTGGTCTGAGTGTAACATTGCGTTAAGCTCGGCGCGTCCGCCCGCCGAGTAGCAAACAAGATTTGGTATGCATAGCATTGTACACGCGCGGTTGCCCTGTCAAGTCGCATAGTCGTTGATTGGCGGGCATAAAGCCCTTCGCCAACTCCTTGCTTTGTTGACTTCGCGACGTAAAAACAGTACACCGTACTGTTTTTACTTGCTCACCCTACAACCCCAAGAGCCGCAAGCGGCACTCGGTGCGGTAGAATGACCGCGCGTTCGGGTCGCGTCGCGAAGATAAAATAAAGCCGAACAACCATAAAGGCTGTTCGGCTTTATTTGGTCTGAGTGACACGATTTGAACGTGCGACCTCTACCACCCCAAGGTAGCGCTCTACCATCTGAGCCACACCCAGAAAAATTACGGTTTCTCTAAAAACCTAATATATTATATCACCCAAAATGCGAAAAGTCAAGTGTTTTTTTATGTTTTTTTTGAGAAATAGTTTTTTTGTGTTTTTTTACTCAAATATTGAAAATATTGTACTTTGATGTGATCTATACTCACAAAATCTAAGGCGCGATCACGGCGTTTTTGAAAAAACACGCCTTGGATATGCTTATTTTTGTTTTTTTGCAAAAAGCACTTGACATTCGTGTCTACAAGTGGTAGACTATAATTGTCTACAAGTTGTAGAACGCTGTACTGAGGGAGACGGTAATTATGAAAGATACACGCCTTGGAAATATTGAAGCGCGATTTGCTGCTATAATATGGGACAATGCACCGATAAGCACATCGGAGCTTGTACGCCTTGCTCACGGTGAGCTTGGATGGCAGCGCACCACTACGTACACAGTACTTAAACGTCTGTCAGAAAGAGGACTTTTTATAAATGACGGCGGAACTGTGCGTGTGCTGGTAAGCCGCGAGGAGTTTTATTCGCGCGAGAGCGAGCGGGTTGTTGATACGGGCTTTGGCGGTTCATTGCCCGCTTTTGTTGCCGCATTTACATCAAAAAAGACCTTGGATGAAAATGAGATCGCGGAGCTTGAAGCGCTGATACGAAAGATGAGGGGTGAGGGCTGATATGGAATCCGTATTTATAAGGCTTCTTAACGTCAGCATAAGCGCAGGCTTTCTTGTGCTTGCCACGCTTTTTATACGCCTTTTATTCAGACGTGCTCCAAAATGGCTGTTTACTACGCTTTGGTGCCTTCTTGGCATACGCCTGATATTTCCCATAGATTACGAAAGCATATTCAGCCTTATTCCAAGCAAAGCTACAGTATCCGAGGGGATCACACATGAACGATATCCTATGATCGACACGGGCATACACGTTATAAACGATGCGATCAACCCTACGATATCAAGCACTCTTGCGCCTACGCCGCAGGTAAGCATCAATCCTATGCAAACAGTTTTTGCAATAGCTACCGTAGTATGGCTTACGGGGTTTATCCTTATGATACTTTATATGATTTCATCATACGTTATCCTGAAGCTGAAGCTGCGCGAGGCAATACACATTGACGATGGGCTTTATGAGTCTGATAATGTAGATATGCCCTTTGTTATCGGATTTTTTAAGCCGAGAATATACATAAGCTCTTTTATGAATAAAGATGACACGGATACGGTGCTTTTGCACGAAAGAGCACATATCGAGAGGCTTGACCATATAGTAAAGCCGATTGCATTTGTACTTCTTGCCGTTTATTGGTTCAATCCGCTTATCTGGCTTGGATACATACTTTTCTCGCGCGATATAGAGCTTGCCTGCGACGAGCGGGTTACAAAGAATATGAATGCCGCCGAGCGCGCCGACTATTCCGCCGTGCTTTTACGCTACGGATGTAAGCCGAGCATTAAGATGATATCTCCGATCGCATTTGGAGAGGTTGGCGTTGGCGAGCGAATACGCGCAATATCGAAATATAAGAAGCCCGGTGTTTTTATATCCGTGATATGTATTTTTATCATTGCCGCTTGCGTGCTTTGCTTTTTAACGTATAAGAAAAGCACGGATAATTCTATCAACGAGGGAATATACACCGCACGGTGTATTTCTTACCGTGATCCGTTTTCTTCATATATCGGCACGGTAGACGATATGCCCGTTACCGTGATACGCGAGGACGGCAGCGTGCTTGTGCGAACGGAGGATCTAAGCGGCTTATCCTACAATCCTAAGGGGAATTTATATACCGTATACGTTTCCGACTCGGAATACAAAACGCTCTTTGCATCGGATGCCGGCTTCCGCGACGGCATCGATACGGAAAGCTTTGCACAAAGTGTATACAACGTATACTCTGTTGAGGGTATCCTATCCGACGCTGATATTAAGGAATACGTTTTCAATACGAGCACGGGAATTTATTACGCCATTATACAGGGTGGGCGCGTATGGTCAATGTATCAGCTTGAATATTCCGAAAGCATTCCAAAATATATGTACGTATCCACGTACTACGGAAGTGAGGGCGAAAATTATCTTACGGTCGATACGGAAAAGCGCACTATGAAGCTGCACCTTGACTCCGGTAGCTCATACTCCCCCTTTGGAAGCTTTACGCTTGACCAAAACAGAATAACGCTTATAACCGATGATACTTTTGGATTTAAGCTCACGTTTATTGACACGGGTACTATGCTTATATACTCGGAGTCTGAATCCGATCTTAAATCACACACTCTGCCGATAAAGGACGGCGACTCTTTTTTGAAAGGCTATATGAGCGCACGGGTACCGTCATATGCACAATATTACGATATCAACACAGACGGCGAGATGGAGCTTGTTTTTGTTTCGCTTACCGATACGGGAATATCATACTCCATAATCAAAAACGGCTCCGTAACCGAAAGCGGCAATCTTGAATTTACAAAATACGAGCTTGTTACACTTACCGCCTTAGACGGAGCACTGTATCTTATAGGAGAATACCGTGATACCGATCTTAGTAAATACTATTACAGAATTACGTATTCGGAGAACGGACTGTCATACGTTGCAGAGGGGGTGAGATCTTGAAAAGCTTTAAAATCATTTTTATTGTAGGCGCGCTATTTCTTTCCGCCGTGCTTGCCCTGCTGATTTTTGATGCTTATGGGCAAGAGGATCTTATAGATGCACGCGGAACGGTAAGAAGCATTGAAAGCACGGATCTCGGCATCTGTATTACCGTTGACGGGCAGTTTGGTGAGACGTACAAATTCACAGCAACCGAGCGCTGCGACGTTTTTAATATGCACGGAGAGCCGCTGGATACAAACGAGATATCAATGGGCAGCTCTATAGACGTAATTTATAAAAAAGGCATTACCTGGCGCATATTTGGCAAAATACCAACTGATATTACCGCAGAAAGGATCACGGTTTACCCCAAATCCTTGAATTTTAAATAAACGAAAGCCGTATCGGTGCAGATCTTACCGATACGGCTTTTGATGTTTAAAAAATTATGGAAGTTTGTTTAATTTAGCAATACTCCGTCTGCGGTATATATTTTACCGCCCGGCATATAGTGCAGGATGCTTGCTATTTCGTTTTCAACAAAGTTACCGTGCGAGATATCACAATAGCCGTAGCCGTAATTCATTACGCCGACAAGCTCCACCGATGCAGCGAGGGTAAGGCTTTGCAGCTTAAGAGTGCGGTTATAGTAAAATGCCGAAAACGCGCCGCCTGCGATGCGCACGGTGCCCTCGGGAACGGTGTATTCCGTGCTATCCCTGCCGGTGGGGTATTTTACAAGCGTGGTTTTATCCTTGGTAAAGAGCACACCGTTTATATCCGTGAAGTATTCGCTATTTGGGTCTACGCTTATTGTGACAAGCGAATCTATATCGAACGCGCCGTCCCATATAAAGCGCACGGTATCGGGCACCGAGACGGACACCGTAACGAAGGTCGTGTTTTTGTTTACGTAATCAAATGCTATAGAGCCGATCTCAAAATATTTGCCGTTTATTATACCTACGGATGCAACGGTGTACTCCGTGCCGAGATAAACCACGGTTTGCGGGATATTTATCTCGCGAAGCCCCATAGCGCAAACGAGCTGCACCGTGCCGTATCCCGATATTGCATAGGTCATACCGTCCTGCGTGAAGGTTTCGCGCAAGAGCGCGCTGCCCTGATATTCCGAGGTTGCTCTTTCGGGTATCTGATAGTTATAATCTACGCCCGTATTCTGCACGGGTGAGGGGGTATGCGTTGCAAGGAAGGTTGTATCGGTGGTTATCCACGGCCCGTCTGTGCCCGAAAGATCGGTGAAATCGCATATCATAAAATACTTATGCGAGATACCAAGCATAAACTCGGGGGTATCATCCCAAGTAAGATCGCACCAATACCAACCGCCGTTTTCAAGCTTCACAAGATTCCACGCGTGCGCCTCGCCCGCATAGCCCGAAACAACAACGTTTTCTATATCGCAATAGTTGAGCAAAAGCTGGTATGCCTTGGCATATGCCTCGCAAACGCCCATGCCCGTGTCAAATACTCCGAGCACGTTGTGCGCCGAGTTGGCACTTGAGGGGGTTACACCGTCGCCCTCATAAGCATACTCTGTGCGCAGTATTATTTCATCGTGAAAGGCAAGCGCCGTATGGTATACGGTTGACTCTGCTACGCCCGCAAGTATATCGCGCACGCCGTTGTATATGACCGTATTTTTTGCATTGCGCACCTCGCCGCTGCAATACTCATCCGATGCGGCAAGGAAAAGCTTTGTTTTGGTATAGGACACGGTATTGGATATCCAATAGTAAAGCGGGTGATCCGTGCGGTATGCGCTCCACACCGCGAGTGCCTCGTCTACCGTAAGCCCAAGCTTGGAATAATCAAAGGCGGCTATAACTCCGCTTTCGCTTTGCGGCAGATCTATGCCCGAGGAATGGAAATGATCCGCCTCGGCATCTATCATTAAATAAAGCTCTGCCATAGCGCTGCCGTGCTCTAACAAAAGAAGGCTGTTATAGGCATAATCGCCGTCATAATTTTCCGGCGTTGAATACGCAGACCCGAAATCAAACTGCTGCTTTACGGTTACCTTACCGCATACCGAGCAATGCTTGCCCTCGGTTTTTGCAGGTGAGGTTTCGGTTGCGGGGGTAGCGGGATCTATAACCTCTGTATGCGGCAGCATATCGATACGTGTTGCCGCAACGAGCACGGTACCGCATACAC
>JAZRLU010000087.1:0-1338 GCA_045647045.1 Eubacteriales bacterium | reverse complement strand
CACCGCGTACGGTATCCGTAAAGTCCGAGGTAAGCGTCATAGACGAGATCGGAACGGAAAGGTTTTTGTAAAGATTAAGTGAAAACTTACGTATAAAAGTCATATCCGAGAAATTCATATCACACCTCTTTGTTATATTAGTTGTTCTGTATAAGCATTTTTATTAAAGGGGAAAGATGCCTTCTGCTTCAAAGCAGTAAAGGTTGCCGTAGCTCCAGTTGTAGCTCTTGCTCATAAGCGTACGGTCAAAGGTAAGCCAGAAGTAGCGGCGGCGCGTGCCGTAGCATACGGGTATTACCGTGCCCCAACCGCGGAAGCCGCCGTCGGGATAATCGCACTTAAGGTTGGTAAACTCGTCAAACTTACCCCATTCGTAAACGCGGTAGTCCGAGGTCTTCTTAAAATCGTTTCCGCAGGTAAAGCATATTCTGCCGTCAAGCTTAACAATTGTTCCGCCTGTCTCCTCACCTGCAGGACCTCTGCCGATGCATTTATATCCCTCTTGGGGATGATCGGATTCAAAGAAGAAGTACTGATACTTTTTGGTATCCTCTGCAAGGCGGCAGATAGCAAACAGCCACTTGCCCCTCGTCTCATCGTACATAAAGTCGGGGTCCTCGTCACCCTTCTTGCCAAGCACCTTGGTATCGTCCATATTCTCCGCCGTCATAAGGGGGAGGGGAACAACATCTATTACGTTAACGCCGTAGCGTATATCGTGCTTGAAGCTCGTTTTTGCCAGCACGTGTCCGCCTGCGGCATTTCTTTGCCACATATACCAGGTCTGATCCCTGCGGTCGAATACGTATGCCGTACCAACCTCTCCGTAAATAGCTCCGTCACCTATGCTGTAGAAGAGCGCGCCCTCCATTTTAAAGTCGTTTGTGCCGGGCACCCAAGAAAGCACGCCCTGATATTCGCCTGCCTGCATTCTTGCGCTGAAGAGGATGAATATCCTTCCGTTTTCCATTATGGCATCGCCGTTTTCGTATTTGAAGGGGCGTACGTCTGCCTGACCTATTCCGCAGTCAACACACGCCTCCATACCGCCTACGGTAACGCTGCCCGAAAGAAGGGAGTGCACCTTTGCCGTGGAGTAGAAGCTATCCTTATTAGAGGATGCAAAGGAGGGCACAGCCGCCGTTCCCACAAGGGAAAGGATGCCGCCTGCCTCGGTGTAGATATCAAAGAAGCCGGGGCGCGCGGTAACGGTAAGGCAAATGCCGCCGTCTATCTCGCGCGATACCTTGAATTTTTCCGTACCGTCGGCGTGTGCTACCGCAATGCAGGTGCTCCAATCATCGTTTTCAAGCGTAACAAGTCGGAGGCCAAGCGGTC
>JAZRLU010000086.1:0-2468 GCA_045647045.1 Eubacteriales bacterium | reverse complement strand
CCTTCGTAGCCTTCAAGGGCGGCGAGTTCCAGGGTGCATATGCCAACTTTAAGGCTGCCGTAGAAGCGGGTATAAGCCTTGCTAACGGCTCGGACGCAACGATTCTTATGAGACGTGCGTTCAGCGTTGAAAAGGGTGTGGGCAGCAATATCAACGTTCTGAACGGCAATCTTACCATAGATCTTGGCGGCTATGTGCTCACAGCTAATAATTATGTGCTTGATCAGTATATAACCGCACAGCACCTCGGCACCTATGGCACGGTTACTATCGCAAACGGTACTATGCTTCGTAATGCTGACGTGCCGATGATCGGTATGAATCAGGGTGCGAAAAATGCAACCGCCAAGGCTATGAATCTTGTATTTGACGGTGTTACCTTCAAGACCGCGCACTCGTCTTCGAACGGTATACTTATCGATACGTGGGATAACAATGCACTTACTCTTAACGTTACCGTAACGTTCAAGAGCTGCGTATTTGATTTTACCGGCGCGGCGGCAGGCACACCGATGGTTGACGGTGGAGCATCAAGAAATTATACGAATATGTCCGTTAACGTTGTTGGCGGAACTATCATCGCAGATAATATTTCTAAATACAGTATAGCCGCTCTCGGCGCAGAGGATAGCATTATTTACACTACCGATGCAAACGGTAGTTATACAGTTCTTAAAACTCCCGGCGCAACAGCTCCCTCAACCAATAAGTACCCCACGGCAGAGGGGATGATGTATTTTGTAAAAACAGCTGTTGACGGTACAAATTCTATCTATACGCTCGGAAGCGTTGCAACGCCTTACGGTACTGTAAGCGATGATGCAATACTCTCTAATCCCTCTATACTCAACGCGCACGATTATCCGTTCTTCATTTTCAGAAACAACACGTTCGTTGGTGTTTACAAGAGCTGGAAGGCGGCAGTTGTTGCAGCAAAGGGAATGATAAATACGTCTGCCTCGGTTGGCAAAACCGTAGAGATAGTTATGCGCCGTGATTATGACGTTACTGCTGCGATAGGTGATGCAGGCAATAACTTTAACGATATTTACGGTACTATCATTGCAGATTTTAACGGATACACCGTTAACGTAGTGGATACCTACTTTATTGATGTTTATCTTAACTATTCTAACAACACCGGTCTTCTCGGCTACAAGTCCTCGATGGTATTCAGAAACGGTACTATTCTAAATAGCCGTGACGGTCTGCCTGCAATCGGTTTGGGGCATACTGCTACCGTAGCATCCGGATACAAGGCAAAGGAGCTTGGATTTGTATTTGAGAACATAACGTTCAAGACGTCGGGAAGCCCGATAATGAAGGACTTCCAGCATAACGCTGCTACGGGTATGTATATCGACCTTGATGTTATTGATTGTACCTTTGACTTTACAGGCTCTGCAACCGGTGCTGTTACCTTCAACTTCAAGTCCTCGAAAAAGAACGTTGTGCTTGATGCTACCTTCTGCGGCATAACGCTTATCGCAAGCGATATGAATTCCTACAGCATCGTTAACTTTGATGATGAGGATTCCGCGGTGATAGTCAAGAGTGCTGACGGTACGTACGGTACTCTCATTCAGCCCGCATCCGCAGGCTACCCGAACTTCACCCTTGCAACTGCTGACGGTAACGTAGTATCGTTTATGGAGGGCATTGCAGATGGAACAAATAAGCGTTACACGCTTACCGAGGGTGTTGAGACTAAATACGGTTATATTCCTGCAAGATATGCTTCTGCAGAGAATTATCCCTTCGTGCTCTTCAGAAACGGTAGCTTTATTATAGCAACCTCTCTGTTCGGTAAGGACGCATCCGAGAGTGCGCTTAACAACTCCAAGCAGGAGGGTACTATAATTCTTCTTCGCCGCGATTTCGTATATAACGAAAATCAATATAACAACCTCAGCCAGACTTATACCGGCGTTGTTCTTGATCTTGACGGTCATACGTTCACATCTACCTCAAGGAGAATGTTCACGGTACAGAAGAAGACGGCAAACAATACGGGCATTACCATAAAGAACGGTACTATCGTTCTTGGCTCTCAGCCTCTTATGACCTTCAGCTCATGGGATCCCTCCACAGGCGGATGGGAGCCTTATAAGGGCGGATGCGGATTCGACCTTGTATTTGAAAACGTTAAGATTTCTCTTGCGGAGGGTGCTGCTACCACTACTGTTATCTGTAACAATTCGTTCGGCGCGACCGATCCTGATCTGTTTGTAAACTTAACGTTTGTCAATTCGGTTATAGACGTTAGCAGATCGGTAAAGAGCAGTGTAACTCTGTTTGATATGTCAAGCTCGCTTTGCAAGGTTAACGTTGTATTGCGCGGTGGCGAGATTCGCGGTAGCGCGATCGATTTCCTTGCGCCCACGGTTGCGCACGCAGAGTCGGGTATGGTGTTTGAGAAGAATGACGAGGGTAGATATACATCTCTCGCGCTCCTCGGCGATAATACC
>JAZRLU010000085.1:0-5437 GCA_045647045.1 Eubacteriales bacterium | reverse complement strand
TGTTAACGTCAAGGGCCTCTCTTTGTGCATAGGCTGTACCGCTGCCGCATATCGCATCGGATAGAAGCAGGGGGGACGTCGTGCCGTTTGCCGCTATCTTCACAGCACAGCCTCCGATAATGATGCTGCCGCCGCTGATGATCGCGCCGCTTTTGGGGTCTGCGATCTTATCCTTACCGATAACCGTATTGCCAAGCGAGTACGGATCGCTTACCTGTGCACCGTAGGGCATAATATCGTAAACCGATACAACGTTTCCTACTTCGTCAAGCAGGGCGTAAAGATTTCCGCCGGGGGTATAAACAGAGGCATATACCTCGCCGCCCTTAACCATACCGATACAGTTCAGGTCGGAATCAAGGATATATCCGATAACCGATCCGTCAGCAAGCGTTACGGATGAAACCGCACCGTTGATATACGAGTATTTTGCACTCAAAGCTCCGTTAGCTCTTACCTCTGTAAGGTAGGGCACACCGAGATATGAATGACCGAAGGTGTATTCATACGTATCACTGCCGATAACTACCTTTACGGTGTTACCCGAGAGGGATGTCTGCGCCGTGGCTGTGCCGGAAAGCGCATCGCCCTCATAGGTATATACCTCGTTTGCGGTAAACGTGCCGCTTGCCGATACTACCTTGCCGCCCTCGTCATAAACGTAGTTAAGCATAGCCTCGTCAAGGAAGTACACGCCGCAAAGCTCACCGTTGCTTGCAAACTCAAAGCGCAGCGCACCGTCATTTACAATAATACCGTCGGTCCTGCCGCCGTTTGTGATAGGGGAGATGATATTGCTTGCAACTGTTATAACGTCACAGTACATATCCCCTGCCTCATAGAATACGGTGGCAACGGTAACTCCGTTTACCGCCACGCTATCCGCAATACCGCCGCCTACGGTGGTAGTAATAACAAATTCAGATCCCGCCGCACTGTAGGAGGAAAGCACTCCGTCCTTTGCGCTGATGCTAACGTCACCGTACGTTACGTACTCCCCCGCACTGTAGTCCGCAACGGGGAACGTGCCGCTTGTAACGGTAGCGTCAAGCGCGGGTTTAACGGGTGTGGGTGTTACGGTAGTGCCCTTGCCGCTGTGATCAACGGTGTTTTGTATTCCTATACAGTAAAGACAAACCGCAATGCAGGAGAACGTAAGCACAAGCGCAAGTATAAGCGAAAGTGCCGATAAAGCTATTCTTTTTACCATTTATCTTCTCCTCCATATAATAATGATTACAAATGCCGCCGCTGCAAGCAGTATAACCGCGCTTACGATGGCTACAACGGTAAGAGCCGTTACGCTCATTCCACTCTCGCGCCCACCGCTTACGTTACCGGTGCTGCCGCCGCTTGGGCTTTCGGTATTCTCGTCGCTCTCGCCTACGGTAAAGGTAACGCAGTCACGCTCACCGGCGGAGTTCTTTGTATAAACGGTGATCCTCTTTATGCCGCCCTCGCCCTCAAAGGTGATCGCGCCCGCGGCAGGATCAAATTCGCGTGCAACACCGTCTACAAGCACACCGTCAAACACGGTGCCGTTGCCGCGGAGCATAACCGTTGTAGCATTGCTTCCGATATCAAGTGCCCATTGGCGCTCGCCCTCAAGGCTTACCATAAGGCTCTCGGAGTTGCCGTTTCTGTCATAGGTGCGCACGGTGTACGTGCCGCCCGCGGTAAATACCGCATTCTCGCACTCGGATGCAAGGAAATACTCGGTCTTGCCCGTAGCATCCTCCGTTACCGAGGCAAGCGCATAATCATCAAGCGCGTCTATAAGCTCGGAGAGTGCAAAGTATCTTGCGGTATAAACGTTGTGGCTCTGTGCCTCCACACGATCACCGTTAAGGTTAAGATAAAGCTTCGGTGCGTCCCGATCTACAATAACGGTATATTCGGTCTTGTTGCCGTAAATATCCTCCTCGCAAACCGTATAGCTGCCGGAGGCAAGGTTGTATGCCGATACGGGGGTAAAGAAGTCTATTTCGGTTACCGCCCCGTCCTTGTCCGTAAGCGTTACGCGGTTGGTCTCGGCAGGAGAGGTTCTTGCAAATATGTAGTCGGAGTTAAGGTACACAGTGCCGTCAAACGCCGCATCGGAGAAATACTTTTCTATCGCCTCTGCCTGCGGGTCGTAATATACGGTGCGTACGTTGGCGCTTGCAGCCTCTGCCATAGCGCGCGTAAGCTCCACCTTGTCCGTATATTTCTTGCCGCCGTAAAGCACGTAATGCCCGTAATCCGAGGTGCTCATACGCTCAACGGTCATTGCCGCATCGTATGCCTTTACGTACTCGCTCATTGCAAAGCAGTAATAAAGACCGCTTTGTGCATCGTATACCTCGTACCACTTGCTGCGGAAATTGTTAAAGCGGTTTTGGTAAAGCGTTGAGTAGTTAAGGCTCGGCTCATCGTTGGGCACAAGCTTTACAAGGAAGGATTGCTTTTCGTTTGCAAGGCTCGGCACGTTAAGGGTAAATACGTAGTGACCGGGATCGGTTATGACCGTGCCCGCCGTATAGGGGTATACCGTATCGGGATCGTTGTCGCGCCAATACGTCATCTCGGCATCGTTCGCACAGTACCAGGTAACCTTGAAATTATTTTCGCATTCGTATGAAATATCGTCTATGTGCGCTCGCACGTTAGATAGGTAAACGTTTGCGTGCGCCCCCGCAGTGCTGAATATCTCAAAATTGAATTTCTCGCACAAAAATCCGTTTCCGTATATCTCAACGGTGTACTTGCCAACGTCTCTCATAACAAATCCGTCGGCAACGTGCGTGTTGTTAACGCGGATCTCAACGTCGGGTCTGTTAAGCGTATCGATCCTTGCGGGCGCATAGTACGCACCTGCGTTTTTAACGTGATAATCACCATTCTCGTCGGTTACGTAAGAGGACGTTCTGATCGGAACGGTGTATTCAAGGGCGATCTTTTTCTTTGTGCTGCCCTCTTTTATAGTCATAAGGATAACAAAGTGATAGTCACCGTCCTTGGTGATGCGGATGCCGTCCGCCCTGTCATTGTAGTAGCGCACGTACATCTCCTCGCTTACCTCGCGCGTGCCGTCCGCACCCTCAACAGATGTAAGTATAACGCCGTAGCCGACCATAGTATCAAGGGTTACAAGGTCGTCTATTACGTTCATATGCTTCTTTCCGATGTGCATTCCGTTATAAAGGTAATCGCGCTCGGAAACTATCGTTGCATACGTGCCGGGGATCTGCATTGATTCATCCTCGGTCTTAAGGGCTATAGATACCGTTGCATAGTTGGCAAAGGCAAGCTTACCCTCACCGTCCGTCATCGTGCCGCCGTGGGTAGTTACCTTAAAATCTATGATATCGTCGCACTCAACGTCGGTGCTTATAGTCGTACCGCCCCAGTTGCTGGCATTGTAGTATGCGGTTATGGATTTTTTCACAACGTCGTTAGGCTTTACCGCCTCGCTATAATCCGCATCGCTTTGCGCCGCACTGACCTGTGCCTGCGGTACTGCAAGCAGCACCGTTATCGCAAGCAGCATCACGGTCAGCGCTTTTCTTATAATAAGCTTCATATTTTCCTCCGTCCTTTAACTAAGCATATCCTTAAAGTAATCGCTGTAAACGGGTAAGGTTACGTAGTACACCTCGTTATCAAGCTCTACGGTGTCGCCGCTGAAGGTGTACGCGCCATATGCCACAATATCAAAAAGATCTACCATAGCGGTGAAAACGGTAACGCTGCCGTCAAGCATAAAGGCAGGCATAAGCGAGCCGTCCTGCGCTACAACAAAGCACGCACCCTTCGTGTAGCGGTAAACGCCGTCGAGTGTGTAAGAGGCATCTGCACAGTCCATAGAGGAGAATACGCGCAGATCAAGATTTGATACGCCGTCACACTCCTTTACAAGAGTAATCGGCAAGGTTTGGCTTGTGTAGGTATATTCAATAGCGCTTTTGTCTATCGCGCTAAGATCGGTAAGAGATAAAACGTAGCTTTGCCACTCTTCGGCATCGTAGGTGGTGCCGCCGTACGTAACGCGCTCGGGCACGTTAACGCTCATTATTGCCTCACCGTTATCCGTAAGGGTAAGGCTATACGTAAACTCACCTGCGTAAAGGGATGAAAAATCATAGTAATACGATCCTACACGGTCGTATGCCGCGGTGTTGAATTTAATATCAACGCCGCCCTCGGCTCTGGTGTAGGTAAAGTAAGCGGTGGAGCAGTCGTAGATAAGGCGCTTTGCCATATCGCGCACGTCAACCTCGCCGCCACCTGCATAATCCTTGTAAAGGCGGTGCGTCATTGCCAGCGCCGCGCCGCTGTTGAGATATACGCCGCTTTTGCCCGAAAAGATATCTGCAGTACCGTTAGGAGAGAGTACGATATACATCTCGGTATCAAATGAAACAAGATCCTCGGAGAAGGCAAGGCGCCATACCGTATTTTCAAGCGCGCCGTATTGCTCGCCGTGCTCATCCCACACTGCGGTAAGGGTAATATCTCCCCTCGTTCCCTCTGGCAGGGCATAAACGGTCTGACCTGTGGAGCTGATGCGCCAGCCCGCAAAGCTTGCACCGTCCTTTTGTACGTTGTAGGGCAGGGCTATCTCACGGTCCTTATCACTCAAATATGTGCCCTCGCCGCCTGTGCCGACAAATCTGCCGCCGTCAAGCTTATAGCTTACGGCAAATTTTTCGCAAAGCTTTGCGTAAACGGTAACCCTGCCGTCATCGTCAAATTCCGCAAGCGCCGTGGCAGGGATAGATGCCGTAGTAGAGGTTGCTATAGGCTCGCCGCTCATATTTTCGTTGGTGTACCAGCCGATAAGCACGGTATTTGTACCGAGTACGGCATCAAGAATAAGTGCATTGCCACTTTTTCTGTAGGTAACGGCGCCGAGGCTTTCGTCATAAACTACGTTTATGCTGAACTGATCAATGTCAGCCTTCGCATCGGCAGCGGTGTTCTCATCAACGATAACGCCAAGTGACGGATCAAATTCTCTTGTGTCCTCGCCGCACGCCGTAGCGGATAGCACGGTAAGCAATAAAATAACAAGAGCAAGCAAAAATTTGTAGCTTTTCATATTACTTCTCCGGTGTGAAATTATTTTTCTTCTTTGGATGTGTTTTTCGTTTTTTATCGGTACTTCCCTTGTATCAAGCAAGCTCGGCAAGCCTGAGAACAAGCTCCTCTGTGCCCGACCAGCCGAGGCAGGGATCGGTTATAGATCTTCCGTACGCCTCACCGAGATCTGCACGGCATCCGTTTTCAAGATAGCTTTCGATCATAAGACCGCGTATGATGCTGCCGAGAGCCTCGTTTTCTTTGCGCGAGCGCATAACGTCAAGTGCAAGCTCGGGCTGCATTTCATAGCGCTTTTGGGAGTTTGAATGGTTGGTGTCAACTATGATCGCAGGGTTGGTAAGGGATGAGGAAAGAT
>JAZRLU010000084.1:0-1458 GCA_045647045.1 Eubacteriales bacterium | reverse complement strand
ATAAGCGGAGTTCTTGAATCACCCACCGCGCGAAGCACGGATGCGCCGCAATTGTAAAGCGCCGTGGCAGGCACGCCGATGCAGATTATTCTGAAATAAAGCACCGCGCTGTCAAGTATCTCGGGCTTTGTGCCCATAAGGGTAAGCACGGAGCGGCAAACCGCAAACGCTATCGCGCCGAGAACAATGCCGCCCGCAGAGGAAAACAGCACCGCCGTGTGCACCGTGCGCGAAAGCCTGCGGCTCTCGCCCGCGCCGAAAAGCTGCGCGACGGTAACGCCCACGCCCGCCGTAAGTCCGCAAAGGAAATTAACTATAAGCGTGTTAAACGTACCAACCGAGCCTACCGCCGCAAGTGCGCCCGTATCATCGGAAAATCTACCTACTACTATATTATCCGCCATATTGTAGGCAAGCTGAAGCACGCCCGTTAATATGATGGGGATCGCAAAAAGAAGCATCCTAACAAAAAGAGGACCTTCCGTAAAGCTTCGTTTACTCGTATTACTTAACATACCTGATATCCTTACATGCGGTACTACCGCTGAAACTGTCAAGATAGTTATAGCACCTTTTACCGCCTTTGTCAATAGAAACGGGTTATTTAATGTATTAAATAAAGATGCTCGGCAGGATTTTTTTACGATCCGTACCGAGCATCTTTTTACCGTTAACAGATTTGCGGTGCGTAAGAAGCCAAAAGCTATGCTACCGTACAAAGCATTGCGGTTTAAACGAACTCGCCGTCCTTATATACTATGTGCGTTCCGACGTCAGCTCCGAGCGGTAGGAGAAACAGCGCAATGAACATATCGCTATCCTCTCCCCTGCCGTCCTCGCGCAGGTAGGCGTACTCGCCCTCTATTTTTACAACCGTATAATACTTGGTTTCCATATCAGTCTCCTTAAGATCAACGGGGGCTGTTCAAAACGAACAGCCCGCCGCTTTTTATAGTATCGGGAATATTAAAGATGAAGGACTCTGTCCTGTATCTCCTGCGTTCTTCCCTGATTCCAATACTGCGTGCCGATGTAGCCGCAGGTACGTCTTGCAACGTTCATCTTGGACTGATCGCGGTTATGGCAGTTGGGGCACTCCCATACAAGCTTACCGTCCTCATCGGTTGCGATCTCTATTTCTCCGTCATAGCCGCATACCTGGCAGAAATCGCTCTTGGTATTAAGCTCGGCGTACATAATATTATCGTAAATGAACTTCATTACCGAAAGCACAGCCTCAATGTTGTTCTGCATATCGGGAACCTCAACGTAGCTGATAGCTCCTCCGGGGGAGAGCGCCTGGAACTTAGCCTCAAGGGTAAGCTTATCAAATGCGTCGATAGGCTCGGTTACGTGAACGTGGTAAGAGTTGGTGATATACATTCTGTCGGTAACACCGGGAACAACGCCGAATCTCTTCTGAAGGCACTTAGCAAACTTATAAGTGGTAGACTCAAG
>JAZRLU010000083.1:0-3639 GCA_045647045.1 Eubacteriales bacterium | reverse complement strand
ATGAAGGATGCCACGCTGACTGCAAGGTAGCCGAAAAGAGTTCCGAGAACCTCAACAACACCGGTGAGTGCCGCGATAAGGAAGGTTTTTCTTGGGCGCATACCCGTAGCGAGCATAGGCGCGATAATAACCATACCCTCGGGTATATTCTGAAGCGCGATACCGCCTGCGATAACGAGCGCCTCGGCATCGTTACCCGAGCCGAAGCCTACGCCTGCCGCAATTCCCTCGGGGAAATTGTGTATAGCGATAGCGAGCACAAAAAGTATTACCTTATCAAGGCTTGTGCGTGTGCGGTGAGGCTCGATATCCATACCGCCCTCGGCATCCGCACCGAGCTTATGAAGGTGAGGCACAAGAAGGTCTATAAGCTTCATACAAACGGCACCGAGCACCACGCCGATGACCGTTATGAGTATGCCTATATTGCCAACCGAAGCCACGGCGTGCTCCACCGAGGGTACAACAAGACCGAGCACGGCGGCGGAAAGCATTATTCCTGCCGCAAACGAGAGCACAACGTCGCTGAATTTATGCGAGATGTTTTTAAAAAGGAATCCTATAACAGCGCCTATTACCGTTGCACCGCCAACTCCGAGGGCGGTAAGTAAAACAAGTTGCATATAAAATCAAGCTGCGCCTTACCTTACGGTAATGCGTGCCATATATCCTCCATCCTTAAAATATGGATTGCCGGAAATGACAAACTGCGGTATTACAGCAGGCACGCTTTGTCCGTTTTCGTCCTTGTACGAGCCCTTTATCTCGATATAGAACTGGCTGTGCCAATGTCCTGCAACAAACGCGCGTACAACGTCGGCATTTTCGATTATAGTCCTGTAGATATCGATAGTGACCTCATCGCAGTCCTCTCTGCCGACTACGATCGCACGCTCCAACATATTCATCTTCTGATATGCACCGCTGTTCCATATATTTGCAAGAATAACCGTGTTTTCGGGATCGTTATTGAATATGGGCTCGTGGGCAAAAATAAGCATTACAAGCCCCTCGCGGCGGCAGGTCTCTATATCCGATAGCAGCTTTTCCTTCTGCTCGGGCAAAAATCTTGATCTGCTGTTATCAAGGATAACGCACATCACCTTTTCCTTTATCACCCTTGAATAGTAGTGCATATCGTGCGGCCATATGGTGCGCACCATAGCTATCCTTTCTTCAAGGGGGAGCTTATCGGGCTTGCCCGTTTGCATCTGCTTTGTAAGCTCGTGACCGCCGACTGCCATCATAATATCCGGATATTTATCAACGAGATGGCGCTTGGTAAGCTCCATTGTACCACATGAAAGATAGTCCATAGTATCGCCGAGGTTTATTGAGGCATCGGTAAAGTCTGCCGCCTCAAGTGCCTTGATCGCACCGGGAAGCGCCTGCTGGTTCTTTTGCCACATACGGCACTTTTCGGTATATGCAAGCTCCTCATCCTCTCTGTCCTGTGCATTGCAGAAGTTGAGATGAAGATCGGCCGTAACGCCAAGAGTTACCTCATCGCCTATGCCAAGGTCCAGCACAACGTCGCCAATAGTCTGCCCCGTTGTTTTAAGAGTGTATATATTGTAGTGCTCATCGGGCACCGTGGGAGTAAACGGAATCTTTTCCTGCGAGAAAAACCACTCGCGCTCTTTAACAGTTTTCATTGTGTCCACCTCTTATTATCTTATTTCAAGCTTGCGCTTTTCGTACCAATTATACCACGCAAAGAGGCAAAAATCAATACTGCAAGGAAAAAAGTCTTGCCGAGCCTCGCGCAAGCACGTGTGTGAAAGATTATTTAATAATTTTATTAACACTTTGTTAACAAAAACTCCGGCAACTTGTGATATAATAATACGGTTTTGAAAATATAAAAATATCATTTTAAGAAAGGTTGTAAAAATGGAAATTCTCTGGTCCACAATTCTCCAGCTTGACATCAGGCAAGTCATTATGTGGCTTATCGGCGGCGTTCTCATTTTCCTTGCTATCAAAAAGGAAATGGAGCCTACGCTTCTTTTGCCCATGGGCTTCGGTACAATTCTCGTAAACCTTCCCCTTTCGGGCGCGATCGGCCCCGAGGGACCGCTCACCACTCTGTTTAACGCAGGTATCGCAAACGAGCTGTTCCCCCTTATTCTCTTTATCGGTATCGGCGCGATGATCGATTTCGGTCCCGTGCTTTCCAACCCCAAGCTTATGATCTTCGGTGCAGCGGCACAGTTCGGTATCTTCTTTACCTTCTGCCTTGCATCTATGTTCTTTGAGCTTCCCGAGGCTGCATCTATCGGTATCATCGGTGCGGCAGACGGACCTACCGCTATCGTAGTTGCGCAAAAGCTTCTCGGCAGCGATTCCGCCATCACGGGTGCTATAATGGTTGCGGCGTACTCATATATGGCGCTTGTGCCCATCATTCAGCCCCCCGTTATCAAGCTTCTTACCACCAAGAAGGAGCGCCTTATCCGTATGCCCTACAAGCCCCAGAAGATATCCAAGCTTGTTAAGATCTGCTTCCCCATCGTTATAACCGTTATCGCAGGTCTTGTAGCTCCCGAATCCGTAGCGCTCGTAGGCTTCCTTATGTTCGGTAACCTTATCCGCGAGTGCGGCGTGCTTGATTCTCTTTCCGAGACTGCACAAAAGGTGCTTGCAAACCTCGTTACCATATTCCTCGGTATCACTATCGCTACCAAGATGCACTATGAGCTGTTCCTTAACTGGTCCACTCTTCTCATCCTCGGTCTCGGTCTTTTCGCATTCATCTTCGATACCGCAGGCGGCGTTCTGTTTGCAAAGTTCCTCAACCTCTTCCTTAAGGAAAAGATCAACCCCATGATCGGTGCGGCAGGTATCTCCGCGTTCCCCATGTCGGGCAGAGTTGTTCACAAGCTCGGTCTTGAAGAGGATCCCCAGAACTTCCTTCTTATGCAGTCTATCGGCGTTAACGTATCCGGTCAGATCGCATCCGTTATTGCGGGCGGTCTTATAATGAGCTTTATGCTCCCCTTGATCGGCTAAGGAGGTAACATCAATGAAGAATACAGTTAAAATTTTATCCCTCGTTCTTATCCTTATGCTTACCGTAGCGCTCTTCGCGCTCCCCACGTTTGCCGAGGGCGAGGATGACAGCGTTTCCAATACCGACGGCTCTGTCGGCAGCGCGGGTACCGAGATCATGCCCGAGGGCGGCGAGGGTGCTCCCGAGATAAACGAGGCACCCGGAGCTATCGAAATAAGCTTCAATTTATCAAGATTCGTAGACTCCCTTCAGTATATGTGGAAGGGTATGCTCTGCATCTTCATCGTTATAGGCGTTATAGTTCTTATCACGTATTTCTTTAACAGATTCGTGAACTACCTTGCCTTCGCAAGCGAGAAGAAGAACAACGACGAAGAGTGACAAAAAGGCGGCTTGCTACTTGGCAAGTCGCCTTTTTGAGTGAAGTTATGCCACAGGCATAGTGAAGTTCACTTTGTGAGTGAAGTTATCTTCGATAGTGAAGTTTCGCCTATCGGCGAAGTTAGGAGTTACCGAGTAATCGGGCAAACTTAGCCTCACTTTTGCAGAGCAAAAACATCATTACGAAGTAACATCATATTTGCACCGCAAATACATCATTTCGCCGCAGGCGATACGTCCCTGCG
>JAZRLU010000082.1:0-1561 GCA_045647045.1 Eubacteriales bacterium | reverse complement strand
CACTGCACGTATTGGTGCGCCCACATATCCGTAGTAAAGGTAGCGGGCAGGGCATTGAAGGCAAGCACCTCAAGCCTATCCATCCACACAGGCTTTCCCGTAACGAAATAAAGCCACTCGTACGAGTACATAAGCTCGTTTACCGCACACAGCTCTGTTCCCTGATTGTTGCGCACGCCGGAAAGGCACTCGTCACCCGTAAAGATCTCGGTTACCGTACCGTTCGTTCTCTTAAGCAGCTTGTAGCGCTCCTCGGCATTGTTGCGCGCATCTCCAAGCAGGGCGCGCGATACCGCCTCGCTCTTAAGCTCCATACAGATATTTACTATATGAGTATCGAGGCGCCATCTGTTAAGCGGTCTTTCCCAAAGAGGTGCAAACTCCGAGTACCTTGCGCCCTGCTCCTCAAGAGTGCGCGCAAGATCGAGGATCCAATCCTCTTTTTTTCTGTCATAAAGGTATTTAAGGGGGATAAAGCACTCAAACCAACGGAATTTTGCCCAGCTGAACAGCTTTACGTCCGTTGTGGAAAGTATATCCCAAAGGTTTTTCATAGCCTTGTAAAGCGCGTTGTAGGCTCTGCGGCTTGCGGTATATCTGTGATAAACGGTAAGCACCTTTCCAATAAGGAAAACTGCCCACAGATCGTACTTCGGTATCTCGCTTTCAGCGCAGGGGCAGATCCATCCGCTCTTGCACTGGCGGTCGATGATAGCGTTTATATATTTGTCCGCGCGTGCCTTCATATCATCTCTGTCAAGCAGGTAGGCAAGGGGAATAAATCCGTCAAGCCAATAGGGCACTCTCTCCCATCCCTCGCGGTTGCCGCCGATCCAAGCACTGTCGCGCACGTCGGGCCATACAAGGTCAAGGTTGCCGCAAAGTCCGTCAGCTTCAATTTCAAGCTGGCGCAAAAGCCAACCGGTGGGGCGTATTTCGTTTGGGGCAAAGGGTTTAAACATAAATGATCCTCCCTGAATTTATATTCGTTTGATTTTATTTTATCAAAAAAGATGCGGTAAGGCAATATAAAAAATCATTTTATATATTGCAAAAATCACACCGATATGCTATAATTATCTTGGAGGTGATATTATGAAAGGAATACGTTACGGTACGCTGCCTGCATACTGCATATCATCATACAGAACCTTTGATGGCGGAGAATACCACGTAACGCGCGTATGCGCAGAGGACGTTATCGTTATCGTGCTTGAGGGTGCGCTGAAATTTACCGAAAACGGTATTGAGAAATGCGTAGGCAAGGGTGAATACTATATTCAGCAAAGCGGAATACCGCAGGGTGCATCCGCACCGAGTGACTCACCGTTCTATTACTACGTGCACGCGCACTTTGATATAGATGAATGCGATATGCCCTATCTTCCGATCCGCGGTACGTTTGACCGTGCATCGGTATTGCCGCATATAGAAAGCTTGGAGGCTGCAAAAAGCAATCCAAACGATCTTATAGGTATAAACGCGGCATTTTTGAACGTGCTCAGAGCGCTTGCAGAGGGAAGCAATACTCGCAACCGCGCGGTGCTTGATATTGCGGATT
>JAZRLU010000081.1:0-1141 GCA_045647045.1 Eubacteriales bacterium | reverse complement strand
CCCACTCTCTGAACTGCGCATACTCCGTACCCATAAATAAAAGCTTTTTGCCGGGATACGTCATATACATCATAAGAGCAACCCTTGCCTCGGCAAACTTGTCCTCATAGCTACCGTACATTTTATCTATAAATGAAAGCTTACCGTGCACCACCTCATCGTGCGAGATAGGCAACACGTAGTTCTCCGTATACGCGTACATAAGCGGGAAATTAAGCGCCGTGTGCTTTGAATATCTGAAAAGCGGATCGGTCATTACGTAATCGTAAAGATCGTTTGCAAATCCCATATTCCATTTGAGGTTAAAGCCAAGGCCGCCCTCGTGGATGGGATGCGTGATCTTTCCGTAAGAGGTAGATTCCTCCGCGATCATCAAAACGTCGCTCATCTCACCGAATATAACACCGTTGAGCTTTCTGAAAAATGCCTCCGCCTCAAGGCTTACGTTTGTACCGTATGCATTCGGTGTCCACTCCCCCGGCTCTCTGTCATAATCAAGATAAAGCATTGATGCCACGGCATCAACACGAAGACCGTCTATGTGGAACTCCCTTAAGAAGTACATCGCGTTTGATACAAGGAAGCTCTGTACCTCCTCGCGCCCGAGATCGAAGAAGCGCGTTCCCCAAGAGCGTGATTCCTTGCGGTCTGCCCCCTGATACTCGTAAAGAGGCGTTCCGTCAAATTCGTAAAGCCCCCAAGCATCCTTGGGAAAATGTGCAGGAACCCAGTCCATTATCACTCCGATGCCGTTTTTATGAAGCTCGTTGACAAGATATCTGAAATCGTTTGGGTTGCCGAAGCGTGACGTTATCGCATAAAAGGCACAAACCTGATAGCCCCAAGATCCGTCAAACGGGAACTCCTGGAGGGGTAAAAATTCTACGTGCGTGTAACCCACATATTTGAGATACGGCACCAAAACGTCTGCTATCTCGCGGTAGCTGTAATAAGATCCGTCCTCGTGGCGAATAAAGCTGCCAAGATGAATTTCATAAATATTAAGCGGAGCGGGAATATATGAGCCGTCCTTTTCGGTAACAATGCTCCGTCTAAAGTTAAGGTAGCTTTCATCTGCCCAAGAGTAGCCCTGGGAGGTGTATATCAGCGAAGCTCCGTCTGCCCCTCCGCGTGAAAACCT
>JAZRLU010000080.1:0-5043 GCA_045647045.1 Eubacteriales bacterium | reverse complement strand
CCCGCGGGCTTTACATCCATATTCCGTTCTGCGTAAGAAAGTGTAACTATTGCGATTTTTGCTCTTTTGGGGCAGACGGTGATACGGTCGAAAGATACGTATGCGAGCTGATACGCGAGATCGGCGAGTATTCCGCGGGCGGCACTCGCCCCCGTGTAAATACCGTTTTCTTCGGCGGAGGAACACCAAGCATTCTTACCTCGGAGCAGTTTGGGCGCATAATAAACAGCGTTAGAAAAAGCTTCGATATTCTCCCGAACTCGGAGATAACCGTAGAGATGAATCCGGGCACTGCAAGCTGTGAGCTGCTTGCTGCATACAAGGAGCTTGGCGTTAACCGAATTAGCATAGGATTGCAGTCAATTCACGAAAATGAGCTGAAAATCCTTGGCAGAATACATAACTACGATGATTTTCTTTATACGTACAATACGCTCCGCACCCTTGGATTTGACAATATAAGCATTGATATTATGTACGGAATTCCGGAGCAAACGGCAGAAAGTCTTATGAAAACTCTTGATGCGGTAATAGCTCTGCGCCCCGAGCATATCTCGGCTTACGGGCTTATAGTTGAAGAGGGCACGCCCTTCTTCCGTATGCGTGAGACTCTTGCCTTGCCAACCGAGGACGAGGAGTGCGATATGTATCTTGATATAACGCGCCGTATGAAGGCTGCAGGGTACGTGCATTATGAAATATCAAACTATGCCGTGGCAGGCCGTGAGTGCCGCCACAACTTAAAATATTGGCACAATGAGGAATACTATGCCGTAGGTCTTGCGGCGCATTCATACGTATGCGGCAAGCGCGCCTCGGCAACCGAAAGTCTTGATGAATATTTTGATTCACACGGCGCAAAATATAAGCGTATTCTTTCCGATTCGGGCATTGATGCATTTGAGTATGCGATGCTTGCGCTCCGCCTTAGGGAGGGGCTTTCGCTTTCCGAATACCATAGGCTCTTCGGATTCGATTTTCTTTCGGGTAAGGAAGACGTGGTAAAAGATGCGATACGCGGAGGATATCTTACCGTAAACGGTGATAGGGTAGCGCTTACGGAAAGCGGATTTTATATCAGCAATTATCTCATTTCATCCTTACTTTAAATTTCCTCTTGACAAAACTCATACTGTATTATATAATTAAATCAGTTACCAGAACTTTTTCAGAAACGGAGATTAATCATGGAAGAAAACAAGAACCTTTCGCCTGAGGAAGAGGCACCGATGATCGTTACTCTTACCGATGAGGAAACCGGCGAGGAGCTCGATTTCGAGATCATCGCGCAGGGCACGCTTGACGGCAAGAACTATTTCGCTCTTGTTCCCACAGAGGATGATAACGGCGAGTACGTTATCCTTGAGTACCGTGAGGACGGTGATGATCTTATACTTGAAACCATCGAGGATGACGATGAGTTTGAAAAGGTAGAGGATTATTTCAACGATCTTCTCTTCAACGAAGTGGATTACGACGAGAATAACTAAGAATTTTTCCTGCGAAGTGCGTGATATGGCATATTTGGACCTACACACTTTGCCGGGGAGCTTGGGCTTCGGTTGTCGGGATGCAGGCCTCCCGTACAAAGGCTGTCTTCGTACCCCTTTGCTACGGACGTTGGAAGCGCAAAGTAACCGAGAGAGCACCCACCTGTACTAACAGGGTTAAACTCTGTCATACACGGCTTATGCGGGTTTAAAACTTAAAAGAGGCAGTCTTAAATGTACGCTTGTTGCATTTAAGGCTGTCTCTTTTTGCGCTCTCGGTATTCTTTTTTTATATATAGCCTCATATGCTTTACAAAAAGTATATGGGGGTTAAAATGAAAAGAGATATAAACGGTTTAAATGATAGCGAGGTGCTTGCCTCGCGCAAAAGGCATGGGGATAACCGCCTCTTGCGTGAAAAGCAAAAGGGTTTTTTCTTAAAATTTCTTGAAAACCTTGCAGATCCCATCATCCGTGTATTGCTTATAGCCGTAGGGCTTGAAATTGCCGTAAGCTTCAAAAACTGCAATTGGTTTGAGGTGGGCGGCATTCTCATTGCGGTATTTTTTGCAACGCTTGTATCAACCGTATCGGAATACGGCAGCGAGCGTGCCTTTGCTAAAATGCAAAAGGAAAACGCCGCCCTCACGGTACGTGTCAGGCGCTCGGGGCAGGTGCTTTCGCTTTCGGTAGATGAGCTTGTTGTGGGGGATATCGTATATTTATCGCAGGGCGACCTTATAGCGGCGGATGCGCGGCTTATCTCCGGCTCTGTAACCGTGGATCAGTCTGCGCTTAACGGCGAGAGCTGTGAGGTTTTTAAGACCGCAACAAGGGATAGCAGGGATAGATCGCTTACCTCTGTGGGCTACGTGCACCGCGGTGCGATCGTTCTTTCGGGGGAGGCAATAGCCGTTGTCAGCGCAGTAGGCACGGGTACGTATTACGGCACAGTCGCACGAGACGTGCAGGCAGACGTACGCGAAAGCCCCTTAAAGCTGCGCTTATCCCGCCTTGCCTCGGTTATAAGCCGTATAGGCTACGTTGTAGCGGCACTTGTGGGCATTGCATACCTCTTTGGCGCTATAGTTATAGATAACGGATATAATGCGCAGGCGATAGTTGGCGATCTGTGCAACGCTCAAAAAATGATCTCGCTTCTTTCTCATACTCTCACGCTTATGATAACTGTGATCGTTGTTGCAGTTCCCGAGGGGCTACCGATGATGATAACCGTTGTTCTTTCTGCAAATATGAAGAGGATGATGAAGGATAACGTTATGGTAAAAAAGCTTGTGGGTATAGAAACCGCAGGCTCAATGAACATCCTTTATACAGATAAAACGGGCACTCTTACAACGGGCAAGACCACACTTGAGAGCATAGTAGGCGTATCGCGTGAGTACAAAAGCATCCGCGCACTGAGGGATGATATGGATATCTACCGCTACCTTTACGTAAGCGCTATGTACGGCGTTTCGGAGGGCGGCAATGAAAACGGCACGGATAGGGCATTTCGCGCTTTCTTTCGGCACGAGCCAAGCGTTTTGGCAACCGCCGTTTCACACGATGGCTTTACAAGTGATAAAAAGTATTCATCCGTCACGCTCTCCGACGGCTCGGTTATAATGCGTGGCGCGCCGGAGAAGGTGCTGCCGCTTTGTAAAAGGGCTGTAGGCGGCAGCTTCGATATCGGTGCGGTTATGGATAAATACAAAAGGCTTGCCTCGGGCGGTGGGCGTGTAATTGCCGTCGCGGTGGGAAATCGCGGCGGCGAATATACCTTCGTTGCGCTCGTTGTTTTAAGGGATAAATTGCGCGCAGGTGTTAAAAAAGCCGTTGCAAGCATGCACTCCGCAGGCGTGCGCGTTGTTATGATCACGGGGGATGCAGAGGAAACCGCCGTTGCCGTTGCACGTGAGTGCGGTATTATGGCGGCAGGGAATGGCACGCTTGTTCTTACCCACGATAAAATGGCTGCTATGAGCGATAGCGAGCTTTCTGCCGCCATACCGTCTCTTTCTGTGGTGGCACGCGCATTGCCAAGCGATAAAAAGCGCCTCGTAGCCCTTTCTCAATCTCTTGATCTTGTGGTTGGTATGACAGGGGACGGCATAAACGATGCGCCCTCATTGCGCCTTGCAGACGTTGGCTTTGCTATGGGCAGCGGCACCGATATTGCCAAGGGCGCTTGCGATATAGTGATACTGGACGATAGCCTTGAAGCTATAACCAAAACCGTTCTTTACGGCAGAACTATATTCAAATCAATAAGAAAATTTATCTCATTCCAGCTTATGATGAACATAGCGGCGTGCGGAGTTTCCCTTATCGGTCAGCTGATAGGCATAGAAAATCCGATAACTATAATACAAATGCTATGGATCAATATAATAATGGATACCCTCGGCGGTCTTGCCTTTTCGGGAGAGCCGGCGCTTGATTACTATCTGTGCGAGCCGCCAAAGGCAAGGGAAGAGCGCATACTCTCGCGCGATATGCTCTCGCAAATAGCATTTACCGGCGGCTACACGCTCTTTATATGCGTTGCATTCCTCATTTTTCCGCCGTTTTCTGCGCTTTTCCGATCGGGTGACGGTGGCAAGGTGTTTATGACGGCGTTTTACGCACTCTTCGTCTTTATGGGGCTATTTAATTGCTTCAATACAAGGTCAGAGCGCCTTTCGCTTTTGTCAAACATCGGTAAAAATAAGCTTTTTATTGCTATAATGGCGGCTATTGCAATAATACAAACCGCTATCATATATTACGGCGGTGATCTTTTCAGAAGCGTGCCCCTTACCTTCAGGGAGCTGCTGAACGTGATCCTGATAGCGGCAAGCGTTATTCCTTTTGATATCGTACGCCGTATAATAAAAAGGATCGGTGCGGGCACTTGATGCCACGCACCGATCTGTTATTTATTATCCTCTAAATAGTCTGCAAGCTTTACAAAATCCTCAGTTGAAAGGCGCTCGCCTCTTACGTCTGCAGGGTGTCCTATAGCCTGTACCGCTTGTGCTACAAGCTCCTTGGAATATCCAAGCTTTGCGCAAAGCGCATTCTGCAGAGTCTTTCTTCTCATCTCAAATGCCGCCTTTATCGTGTTGCGGAAGAGCTTTTCGTTTTTGGGTGTATATTTCGGCTTGTCGTAAAGATCTATTCTCACAACCGCGCTATCCACCTTCGGTGCAGGGATAAAGCATCCTGCGCTTACCTTAAACAGTCGCTTTACCGTTCCGTAATAGCCGAGTATTGCCGTAATAGCACCGTAATCAGAGCTGCCCGCACGTGCCGCAAGGCGCGTTGCCACCTCGTTTTGTACCATAACCGTAATAGTCTTAAACTTAACCCCGGATTCAAGCAGGTACATAAGTATGGGCGTAGTTATATAGTAGGGCAGGTTTGCGCATACAGAAACGGGCATACCGTCTGCATGCTCGGTAACAAGGGCGGCAAGATCAAGCTTCATAACGTCCTCGTTGATAACCGTTACGTTGTCAAATTCCTCAAGCGTTTTGCCAAGCACGGGTATAAGCCCCTTGTCTATCTC
>JAZRLU010000079.1:0-6921 GCA_045647045.1 Eubacteriales bacterium | reverse complement strand
TTTTTCTTCAGTACTGCGCTTTATTCTTCAGCGTACGCCATACCGAGCGGTAGGACTCAAGGCGCGAGGGGGCGATCTTGCCCTCGGCGGCGGCGCGCGCTACGGCGCACTCCGAGATGCCCTCGCCAACGTGGGAGCAATCGGCATACGTGCAACCTTCGGCATACGGAAGAATGTCGGGAAATGCCGCGGGCAGATCCTCTATATCGAAGAAATCAAATCTTGCAAAATCGACAAGCGAAAAGCCGGGAGTATCTGCAATAAAGCCTACACGGGTATCGGTATCGGGAGTGCCGACCGCGAAAAGCTCAACGTGGCGTGTGGTGTGCCTGCCGCGCTCTATCTTACGGGATATCTCGCTTGTGGAAAGCGAGAGCGAATCAAACAAGGCGTTCATCAGCGTAGATTTTCCAACGCCCGAAGCACCTGCAAACGCGCCCGTTTTACCGTCCGTAAGGTGGCTATAAACAAAGCGGCGCACGTCCTCCGTGCCCTCACCGCTTTCGGACGAGGTAACGAAGGTCTCTATCCCTGCGCGGCGGTATATATCGGCGTATTCGGTTGCAAGGGAGGGTGAAAGATCCTCCTTTGTGATAATGATCACGGGGGTTATTCCGTTATGCACGGCAATAGCGCAAAGCTTATCGACCACCTCGAGCATTGGGGTGGGTTTTTTTGCCGCAAGAGTTATAAAAAGATAGTCAAGATTTGACATGGGTGGGCGGATAAGCTCGTTTTTGCGCTCTACTATGGAGGATATCACGATACCGTCCGGCGTAGCCTCGTCTATTGTAAGACAAACGCCGTCACCTACAAGCAGCTTTGCCTCATCCTTATGTAAAATACCCTTTGCCCTTGCGGAGTAGAGCTCAAATTCGCCCCCCTCGCATTCCACTCTGACGGTGAAAAGACCGCCGAGCCCTTTGATTACCTTACCGTATTTTTCTTTGATCAAACCAAGTCCTCTGCTCTTTCAAATAGAATCGGGATCAGCACCCGCATTTGCACGGCGGAGCTGACCGCAAGCCGCGTTTACGTCCGAGCCGAGACGGCGGCGCACGGTAGCCGTTACACCAAGCCGCTCCAGCCTTGCGGCAAATGCCGCCACAGAGTCACGCGAGCCGCGGCGGAAGCCCGTTTCCGCAACCTCGTTTACTCTGATTAGATTTACGTGTATGGGTGCACCCGTGCCACGGAAAGCCCCCTTAAGAAGCGCCGCAAGCGCCTCTGCATCCTCTATAGAATCGTTTTTGCCCGATATGAGCGTATACTCAAAGGAAATACGCCTGCCGGTTTTGTTATAGTACCTTACGCAAGCATCAAGCAGGGCTGAAATATTCCACTTTTTGTTTATCGGCATAATCTCCGTGCGCCTCTCGTCTGTTGCGGCGTGAAGGGAGATGGAAAGGGTGATCTGCAGATCCTCCTCTGCAAGCCTATCAATACCCGGCACAACGCCCGACGTGGAAAGCGAGATATGGCGCATACCCTTGTTAAGCCCCTTATCGTCACCCACAAGGCGCAAAAATTTAAGCACGTTATCAAGGTTATCAAGCGGCTCGCCAATACCCATCATAACGATATTGTCAACACGCTCGCCCGAATCGCGCTCTGCGGCTATTATCTGACCGAGAAGCTCCGAGGGCAACAGATCGCGCACCCTGCCGCCTATGGTAGAGGCGCAGAATTTACAGCCCATACGGCAGCCAACCTGACTTGATATACAAAGAGTGTTGCCGTGCTTATAGCGCATAAACACGCTCTCTATACACTCACCGTCATAGAGGGAAAAGAGGTATTTTACCGTACCGTCTATCGCGGATACAAGCTTTTTCTCTACACGGGGTAGGGTTTCTATGCAGTTTTCCGCAAGGCGCGCACGCAGGGCGGCAGAGAGATTTGACATTTCTGCAAACGGCACACCCTTGCATATCCAAGAGAATACCTGATCCGCACGGAAGCGCGGCTCGCCTATAGATTTAAAGTATTCATACAGCTCCGATCTTTCCATCGACGAAAGATCGACCTTACCGTTAACCGTCATTTTTCACCTTTCTTAATTTCGCAATATAAAATCCGTCTGTACCGTGTATATGCGGAAGGAGAGTTATATGCCCCTCGGCGGCACTTATATCACCTGCGGAAAAGCCCTCGTAGGAGAACTCGGGATGCGCGGCAAGGAAGGCATCCGTAATGCCCTCGTTTTCCGCCTCTGTAAGCGTGCAGGTGGAATAAACGAGCACGCCACCGTCCTTAACGTAGCGCGCGGAGCACTCAAGTATCTGTGCCTGCAGGGGTACAAGCTCCGCTGACACTGCGGCAAAATCCTTGTAGCGAAGATCGGGCTTTTTGCCGATAACGCCAAGTCCCGAGCAGGGTGCATCGCATATAACGCGGTCTGCCTTACCGAAAAGCTCCTCGCAAGGCACGCACGCATCACGCTCTGCCACACTTACGTTTTTAAAGCCGAGCCTTTGTGCACCGCTCTCGATAAGCGAGAGCTTGGATGCGTGGATATCAAAGGAATATACCCTGCCGCTATCCCCTACCGCCATAGCCGCGGCAAAGGTCTTACCGCCGGGTGCGGCACATACGTCAACCACAGTATGCCCTGCCCATGCATCAAGCGCGGCGGCGGCAATGCGCGAAGCCTCGTCCTGCACGAAAAGCTCGCCCTCGGCAAAGCCCGGCAGCTCGGTTACGGCGCCTGCATCCTTGATAATAATTCCGCTTTTTGAATATTCGGATGCGCGTGCATCTATGCCCGACGCGGCAAGGCGAAGGAGCAACGCTTCTCTATCCGTTTTTGCAAGGTTTACGGTAATACCCGTTGTGCTGTGCTCAGAAAAGCTCTTAAGCATAGCCTCTGTTGCCTCTGTGCCGAAGCGCGCGGCAAGCAGCTTTACCGTAGCGCGCGGTACGGAATAGTATACCGAAAGATATCTTATCTCGTTTTTCGCTCTGTCGGGCATCGGGGGTGCATCCTTGCACCTTACCGCGCTGCGGAGCACTCCGTTTATAAATGCGCGCTCACCTCCGTGGCGTGCAAGCTTTACAGACTCGTTTACCGCGGCATAATCGGGCACGCTTCTCATATCGAGTATCTGGCACATACCTATGCGGAGCACGGCAAGCACGTAAGGGTCGATATCCTCCGTGCGCCTGTCTGCAAGTGCGCCTATTATGTAATCGTATCTCAGCTTATTCTCCACCGTGGTGTAAAGCAGGCTTGTTACCGCGGCGCGCTCCTCGCGCGTGGCGGCTGAAAGCTCGGGAGATGAGAGCAAAAGATTTACAAATCTGCCCTCCGCCTCCGCTCCCATAAGCAGAGAATGAACCGTTTTTCTTATATTGATCATAAGGCTATCAAGAGAGGATATCGCCTACGGCGATCTTTCTGCCGCGTACAAAATCCCCTGCACTCATTCTTCCCTTTCCTTCGGGTATAACGCCAAGCACACAAAGCGCACCCTCACCGCACGCAACGGTGAAGTAGCCATCCCCCGTGCCGCATACGTCTATTACCTCGCCGGGTGCACCGTTACCCTTGCAGGGCACGGCACGCGTGATCTTAAGCATTTTTGCCCCCTGCATACAGAATGCACCGGGAATGGGGGTCGTACCGCGTATCTGCCAATCAAGCACCTCGGCACGCTTTGCAAAATCGATCTTGCAGTCCGCCTTCTCTACCTTTGCGGCATAGGTTGCCTCCGCATCGTTCTGCGCAGTGCGCGTTGCCCTGCCCGCCTCTATATCAAGAAGTGTTCTTGAAAGAAGCTCGGCGCCGATCTCGGCGGATTTATCGTGTATATTTTCAAAGTTATCGGTAGGCTCTATGGGAAATGCTACGCTTGAAATGATATCTCCCGTATCAAGCCCCTGTGCCATATACATTACCGTAACGCCCGTTTCTTTGTCACCGTTCATTATAGCCCTTTGCATAGGTGCGGCACCGCGGTATTTCGGAAGCAGCGAAACGTGAAGGTTTACGCAGCCGAATTTCGGGTATTCAAGCACGTAGGGGGGGAGTATCTTGCCGTAGGCAACTACAACGATTATATCGGGCTTTTCAAGCTCCAATACCTCGGCAAATGCGCCGTCCTTAAGGGTTGCGGGCTCGTAAACGCGGATGCCGAGCTTCTGTGCTGCGCTCTTGGTGGGCGTGGGGGTCATAACGTTGCCCCTGCCGCGCGGCTTATCCGCACCTGTTACGACCGACGTTACCGTGTGCCCTGCCTCTGCCAAGCGGCAAAGAACGGTAGCGGATATATCGGGCGTACCCATAAACATAATATTCATTTAAGAAAGCTCCTCGGTCTGGAAGTCTGTGTAAAGCTTACCGTCAAGATGATCGCACTCGTGGCAGATAGCGCGCGCAAGCAGCTCCTTGCCCGTAAGCTCATAGGTCTCACCCTTGCGGTTCATAGCGCGTACGGTTACTGCCATGGGGCGCTTTACCGTGCCGTACTTACCGGGGTTGGAAAGGCAGCCCTCAGTACCTACCTGCTCACCCGTATAGGCGATGATCTTGGGGTTGATAAGCTCGTATACCGTGCCGGGCTCTACCTCGATCACGGCAATGCGGCGAAGAATGCCCACCTGCGGTGCGGCAAGACCGACACCGTCTGCATGCCTCATCGTTTCTATCATATCGTCAAGAAGGGTGATTATTCTCGGCGTTATCTCGTCCACAGGACGGCAAACGCGGCGCAGCCCCTCGTCTCCGAATTTAACTATATTAAGAATTGCCATTTTATCAAATCTCCTTTATATGCTGAGAGGATTTATATCGACAGAGACCGATATATCGCGCAGCTTCTCCGAAAACTCTGCTATAAGCTCGGATAGCGCGGCTCTTACAGCCTTATTTTGACGGCATTTAATAACCGTTCTCATTCTGTATTTTTCGTTCACCTTATAAACGCCTGCCGGGAAGGGACCGTAGACTATAAACGGCATACCCGAAAGCGACTCACGACCGAGCTTAGCTATAAGACTGTCCGAAACGGTCTTTGCACCTATCATAACCTCCCTCTCGTCCCCACCCGTTAAGGTAACGGTAACAAGATCGCAGAAGGGGGGATATACAAGCTCGCGCCGAAGCTTGATCTCGCCGTCGTAAAAGCTTTCGTAATCCTGAAGGCACGCAAGCCTTATTACCTCGTTTTTCGGCGCAAAGGTCTGTATCACGGCAATGCCGCCACCGATAGCCCTGCCTGCCCTGCCTATTACCTGCGTAAGAAGCGAGAAGGTGCGCTCCGATGCGCGAAAATCGCTGACAAAGAGCGAGGTATCGGCAAGCATAACGCCGACAAGCGTTACCTTTGGGAAATCGTGCCCCTTTGCAACCATCTGCGTGCCAAGGAGTATGCGATATCTTTCAGCCCTGAAGTCCTCAAGCATCTTATCGTATGCAAGCTTGCCCGAGGTGGTATCGGCATCCATACGCAAAAGCGGCATATCGGGCAGGTATTGCCCTATCTCGCCCTCGACCTTTTGTGTGCCGAAGCCGAGGAAGGAAAGGTTATCCGCCCCACAGCCCTCACAAACGCGCGGCGGAGGTGAGGAATATCCGCAAAGGTGGCAAAGCATCTTAGGCTCCTTACCCGAATGGTAGGTAAGCGATACCGAGCAGCGCGGGCAGGTAACAACGTCACCGCAGCTGCGGCAAAGCACCTGACTGTTGTAGCCGCGGCGGTTTAAGAAGAGTATAGCCTGCTCGCCACGCTCCTCCACAGCCTTCAAGGATCTTACAAGCCTCTCGGATATCGGGGAGGTGTTGCCAAGGCGCAGCTCCTCACGCATATCTACGATAACCGCCTCCGGCAGGCTGACCTGACCGTAGCGCTCCTTTAAGGAAACGAGCGTGTACGCGCCGCTTTTCGCCTTATAATAGCTCTCCAAGGAGGGAGTTGCCGAGGCAAGAAGAAGCATAGCGCCCGTTTTACCGCATATATACGATGCAACGTCTCTTGCGTGATATTTCGGATCGGATTCGGATTTGTAGGTGTGCTCGTGCTCCTCGTCTATAACGATAAGCCCGATATTTTCAAGCGGCGCAAAGATAGCGGAGCGAGTACCTATTACAAGGTCCACCTCTCCCCTTCTTATTCTGCGCCAAGCGTCCGTGCGCTCGCCCTGCGAGAGCGCGGAATGTATGACCGCTACCCTCTCACCGAAGCGGCGGCAGAATATACCCACCGTTTGCGGTGTAAGCGCGATCTCGGGAACGAGCATTATAACGGTCTTACCGTCAGAGAGGCACCGTTCCATTGCTTTTATGATTATCTTTGTTTTTCCGCTGCCCGTAACGCCGTGCAGGAGTGCACATTTAGCCTCGCGGCACAGGTAAAGCTCCTCTATTGCCGCGTAAGCCGCGCTTTGCGCACGAGAGAGCATTATCGGCTCGGTATCACGCTCACGCGCGAGGGATGCGTAAGGGTTGCGGATGCGCTCGTGCTCGGATACGGATATTATACCACGATCGGCAAGCGCCTTGATATTTGCCGCGGTAACGGACGGAAGGGTGCGCACAAGCTGTGCATCAGCCTCGCCGTTATCGATAAGATATCTTATTATCTGCCTCTGCCCCTCGCTGCGGATGCCCGATCTGCCGGTTGCAATAAGGAGCGTTGCCGCCGCCTCACGCGGGATGGCGAGCGATACGGTTTTACTTACCGACGGTGCTATGCGCTCCGTAAGAGCGCCGGGGGGCAATATACACTTTACCGCCTCACCAAAGGTGCAAAGCGTATACTCCTTTAAAAACAAGCAAAGCCCGCACATCTGTTCGGTCAGGCGGAGCAGCCCATCCAGCAACGAATGCACAGGCTTAAGATTTTTGCCGTCGGAGCTCTCCTTAAGCGCAACAACCACGCCAAGGCGGAGCTTATCCGCTCTGAAGTCGGAGGCCAAGCGGTC
>JAZRLU010000078.1:0-2715 GCA_045647045.1 Eubacteriales bacterium | reverse complement strand
GGCATATCGGCGGTATTGGGCTTGTGCCTGAACAAAAAGCTTCGGCATCCGTTGCAGAATTGCGCGGGTGCCGAGTTTTTTGTTGCCAAAAAACGTCTTTTGCATAAAATGGCATAAAAGAAAGGAGCTGTTTTATGAGATTTAGATTTGGATTTTCGGGCAGCACGGACCCCTCACGCGCACATAACGTGCGCGATACGCGCAAGGGTACGTGCGATAGCAGGGGCGTGCACGCGGGCGAGGATAACAGCGCCCACGCGTGCGAGAGGGAGCGATGCTGCCAAGGGGCATCAGACCTCGGCAACACGCCGTGCATAATAGATATTTCTGCGCGTAGGTGCGCCCGTGAGGATTCGCTCCGCTCGGTATGGACGGGCGGCGAGCTTCAGATTAGCCTTGTATCTCTCAGCCCTGCGGCATCCATGTGTGCGCCGCAGCTTACGGATGCGGATCGCTTTATAACCGTTACAGAGGGCGAGTGCACGGTAGTGATAGGCGGCAAGCGTGCCTGTATGGTGCGCGGGCAAGCCGCCCTTGTGCCAAAAGGCAGCTGCTGCGAGATCAAAAACGCCTCGCCTACTCTTGGGCTTGGGCTTGCCATCGTTTGTGCACCGCGCGCATATCCGTGGGGCACGGATATATCCTTGCCCGTTTAGAGCATAAAATAAAAATCTCAGGCGCCTGTGCGCGCCCGAGATTCTTTTATTATTTACATATTATTATAAAGGAGAGGGGAACGTATTCCTTTTACCAAAGGATATTCATAAGCCCCTGCCTATGCGGAATTGCTTCGGCTTTATAAGCTTTGTGCATTTGGCTTCGTGAGTCTTTTACACCTGGCTTCACAAGCCCTTGCACGCTCGGCTGCAATAACCCTTGCGCACTCGACCTCACGAGTCCTTGTGCACTCGCTTTTTTAAAGCTTGCGCGTGGCTTAATCAAGCTCGCTTATTTTAACCGTGCGGCCCTGGAGGCGGGATATTTCGGCCGCAAATGCGATCTTGTGTGTTTCTGCCGATATGGCTATGGTGGAAAGTCCATCGTCCCTTACACCCGAAAGCAGGTTGTAAAGCGAGCGCATAATGCCTGCATCTCCGCCGCCGTGACCGCCTACTATACTGTCACCGAGAACGGTATCGGATATTTTAAGCTCCTCTGTTTGACGGGTGCCGAAATCGTATACCGTGAACGTATCGGAGGACATTTTTGCGCATAGCTCGCCTTTTGTGCCCATAATACGAATCTCTCTGCCGCCCTTGGTAAAGGCGCTCATAGTAAAGCTTGCCATAACGTCATCCTCAAAGAGAAGGTTTACTACCTGATGATCCACAACGTTATTGTCGGCTCTGAATACGCATCTTCCGTAATTCGTTGTCTTGATGGCATCAAGCACCGCCTCATCGGTAGGCTCATGCATTTTCGCCGCCGCAGATCTGAACCAATTGTTCTTCTTGTCATCGTAATAAAGCTTAATGGCGTTGTAGGGGCAGCTGTCGTATTCGGGGCAACCCTCAATGCAAAATTCGGGCGCACCCACGGGGGCGTTCTCACTTCTGAAGTAGGAAAGCGTGCCGAAACTGTGCACCTCAAGGCATTTTTTGCCTACAAGCCATTGCAAAATATCCATATCGTGGCAGGATTTTTGGAGTATCATGGGAGTTGATCTGTCACAGTTACCCCAGTTTCCGCGCACAAAGCTATGGCTTTGATGAACGTTGCCTACACCCTCTATGTGCTGTATATTCATTACCTTACCGATCTTGCCGCTGTCTATTACGCTTTTGAGTGCCCTGAAGAAGGGCGTGTATCTTAAAACGTGGCAAACAAGAACCTGCCTGCCAAACTTCTCTGCCGTGCGTGCGAGTATATCGCATTCCTCGGGCGTGGGAGCAGCGGGCTTTTCAAGCAAGAGATCGTAGCCTATCCTCATAGCTTCTATCGCGGGGGCAAAATGATCTCTGTCCATGGTTGCGATAATGGCGGCATCGGCGATCTTGCCAAGCCCGAGCAGGGGCTCCCAGCTCTCAAATGCCATACTGTCGGGCACGCCGGTCATTTTTTGTAAATGGCGTCTGCGCTCCTCTATCGGCTCTGCGATGGCAACTATCTCAAATTTGCTATCCATTTCAAGCGCCTTCGCGGTGTATCCCTTGCCGCGGCTGCCGCAGCCTATAACGATCAGCTTTTTTGCGTTTTCCATGAAAAACTCCTCTCATATGTCGTTGACGTGTTCATTATAGCATTTTTTGAAGTGCCCTTCAAGTGAAAAAAGTACACACTTTTTGTAAAAAAGCACCTAAATAAATTCCTGCCCGTTGATATTCAGGCGGAAGTTGATGCCGAGGCGTGCCGCGGCGCTGCGGCAAAGCTTCATACGCGTGAGGAATATCTCAAAGTAATCCATAATGGATCCCGTGGCGGTATCCGTTACAAGTGCAAGCGTAAGCGCGCTCTTATCTTCGTTGAACGAGAGGGTAGAGGAGGTTACGGAATAATTCACTCTGTCGTGTATATCGGTCGCAATATCACTGCCGTTTCTGACACGTGTACGGCGTACGTCCGATTTATCGGCTATAATAAGTGCCGCCGCAACGTCCGAAACGGGTATGCCCGTGCCCTCGTCATGGTTGCCTATGGCGCTTACTATTACCGCCGTTTCCTCGGGTGACATACCGCGCTTATCAAGAAGCCTGAAGGCAAGTATCGCGCCCGATT
>JAZRLU010000077.1:0-3722 GCA_045647045.1 Eubacteriales bacterium | reverse complement strand
TACGATCCGACTTATCTCATCAAGAGACTGCTTGAATCTTGCGCGAGGTCCGAGACGGTCCTGGGGGATCTCCTTAAATCCGTCGGGGATCCAGAAGTTGATAACGCAGCACTCGCCGGTCTCGTTTGCAAAATACTCTGCGATCTTGATGCAAGCCTTACCGTGCTCTACCCAGAACTTGCGCGTTTTTTCATCGGGAGAGGAAAGAGTGAGGTTGTCCTTTACCGCAGGATGTGCAAAGAAGGTGGGGTTAAAATCAATGCCCATTCCTCTTTCCTTTGCAAAGGTTACCCACTTTTCAAAGTGCCTTGGCAAAAGCGCATCGCGGTTTGCGTGCTCGCCCTCTTCAAATATAGCATAGCAAGCGTGAAGATTGAGCTTCTTTTTGCCGGGGATAAGCGAAAATGCACGGTCCATATCCGCCATAAGCTCGGCGGGTGTGGTTGCCCTGCCGGGATAGTTACCGGTGGTTTGTATTCCGCCGGAAAGTGCCTCCTTGGAATCAAAGCCCACAACGTCGTCACCCTGCCAGCAATGAATGGACACGGGTACGGACTGAAGCTTTGCCATTGCAGCCTCGGTATCGATACCGATAGATGCATATTTTTCTCTTGCGATCTCGTAGCTTGTCATATTATTCTCCTTTATTACTGAAACGTATTTCTGTTCATCTGTATTTTGATATTACCTATCGCGGTAGCCTCTATGGGAAGTGCAACAACCTTTTTGCCGGTATATCTTTCCGTTAAAGAGTTGAGGTAAGCGTTCTTTGCGCCGCCGCCCACAACGTATATCTCGGAGTAGATCTCACCCGTGTTGCTCTCCATTTCGCGGATAGCCTCGCCATAGCACTTTGCAAGGCTTATATATGCGCTCTTGAAGTAATCCGCCATCTCACGCGGAAGCTTTTTACCGTTTGCGAAAAGATATCTGTCTATCGCGCTCTTCATACTGTCGGGCGCGGCAAAGGAATCGTCGTTAACGTCAAAGGTCTCGGCAAACGTGCTTTCCTCTGCAAGCCTTACGATCTCGTCGTACGGCATATCGGGGCAAAGCTCACCGCGAAGGCTCTGCACGATCCACATTCCTGTAATGTTCTTCTGATATCTGTTATAATGAACGCCGCCCTCGTTTGAGTAATTTGACTCGCGGCTCTTTTCATCGGTAAGCGCAAACTGCGTTTTTACGCCGAGAAGCGACCACGTGCCCGAGGATATATAGGGCGAATTGATTTTCATATCAATAGCCTCAACCGCGCTTGCCGTATCGTGCGTTGCACAAAGAACAACGTCAAGATCGCCGCCAACCTGCTTTGCTATATCGGGCTTAAGCCTGCCAATAAACGTACCCGGCTCGTGCAGGAAGGAGTCAAGCGCCATCGGGAATCCGAGGCAGGACCATATCTTTCTGTCATAACGCATAGACACCGCGTTTATCATACCCGTGGTGGTGGCGTCTGTTATTTCCTTTTTCTTAACGCCCGTAAGCCTGTACATAAGATACTCGGGTATCATAAGAAAATCTGTTGCCTCATCAAGCCTGCCCCACGTTTTGTCTACGTAAAGCTGATATATTGAGTTGAATTTCTGGAACTGAATGCCCGTGTGCGCATAAAGCTCGCGGAAGGAGATGAGCGAATGAACGTCATCTATCGCAGTATCCGTTCTTGAATCTCTGTATGCATATACGGGAAGCAGCTCGCGGTCTCCCTGCATAAGAACGTAGTCAACGCCCCAGGTATCTATAGAAAGACTCTCTATTTTGGGGAAGCGCTTAAAGCTTTCCTCTATACCGTTAACTACCTCTCTGAACAGCCTCTCAATATTCCAAACAAGATGCCCGTCAACGCTATCCATACCGTTTGGAAATCTGTAGGTCTCCTCTACCGTAAGCTCACCGTCCTTCATATATCCAACGATATGCCTTCCGCTTGAAGCACCTATGTCGATTGCAAGATAATATTTCATCGTTATCCTCCTTTATCGTTCTTACCTATATTTTACCATGCGCGTGTAGGAAAGGACAAGGCTTTGAATTATCATAAAAAGTGTCTTTATTTAATATTTGTGTTGATTTTTGTCTTGATATATGTTAAAATAGGTCTTGATAAACCACTACAGAGGGCAAGAATGAACGAAAAGCTACTTCAAAAGATATCCGCGGTTAGCAAGGAGGAGGAGCAAATACTCTCCGGGCGCACCCTTGAAAAGGATCTTTACTGCGAGCTTGACGATTTTGTGATATCAAGCGAGCGCATGATAGGTCCTTCACGCGATATTTCCGTGCGCACGCATACGCGCTATACCGATTTTCCGCTTCACAGGCACAATTATCTTGAAATGATGATAGTGCTTTCGGGGCATATAACCCACCGCATTGCGGGCGAGGCGGTAACGCTTGGGCGCGGCGATATAATAGTTTTAAACAAGCACGTTACGCATTCAATAGACAAGGCTGATACGCAGGATCTTGGAGTTAATATCTTTATATCGGACAGATTTATGGACTCGATAAGAGGTGAGCTTGCGCAAACGGTATTCTCCGAGCTTGCAGAGCAAAACGCACGCGCAGACGGCAGCGGAATATATCTTGCCTTTTCTACAGATGCTAATAAGCAGATATCAAACGTTATAGAAAATCTTCTTTACGAGCTTCACGAGGATTCATCAAACGCGCAGATAAAAAAATATACGGTAGCACTGCTTTTCGGCTACCTTTCAGAGCACTCAGAGAGCCTTTTGCAAATAGCATCCCGCCTGCCGGGCAGAAACGGAATGCGCAAGGCTACGATACTTGGCTACCTTGATATGAACTACAAAACGGCAACCTTAAACGAGCTTTCATCTCTTGTATATCTTTCCGTGCCGTATTTATCAAAGATAATAAACGAATACTTTGGAAAGAGCTTTAAGGAGCTGCTGCGCGATACAAGAATAAAGAAGGCTTGCGAGCTTATTGTAAAGACCACCCTGCCGATAGGTGAGATAATAAGCAGCGTGGGATATGAAAACGCATCCTATTTCCACCGCGAGTTTAAGCAAAAAATGGGAAAAACACCGCTTGAAATGCGAAAAAGCATACTTAAGCCCTCTTAAATGTGCCAAAAATCGCCAAAAATGCGGAAATTCTGTCAAACCTATTGCAAAATCAACATCTTTGTGGTACAATTAAACGAAAAAGCATTTATGTTTTTGTATAAAAGAATGAAAGGAGATACTTATGCAGAAGATCATATGCAAAAAGACCTACGATACCGAGACCGCTACCGTAGTTAAAAAGGTAACGTGCGGCACCTATGGAGATCCCGCAGGATACGAAGAGACCCTTTACGTAACACCTGACGGATTCTACTTCCTTTACACCAACGGCGGCGCTGAATCCAAGTATGCAAAAGAGGATATCAAGCGTATGTCCCGTGCAAATGCCGAGAGCTTTATTGCTGAAGGCTGATTGCCGACAAACGGTCAACCACATATAAACGTACAGTAAGAGGACAGATATTATGTCAAAAAAGAAAACCGAAAGAATATTTACACAGGTAAATTCCATAAGTGAATATCTTAACGTATTGAAAAGTCACGGTGATAAGACTCTTTACCGCTGGCTTCAGGACCGCGAGTATACCTCTATAAGCTACGGTGATTTTTATAACAAGGTTATCGATATTGCGCGCGGTTTTACCGCAGCGGGGCTCGGCGGCAAGTGCATTGCAGTTGTTGGTG
>JAZRLU010000076.1:0-6950 GCA_045647045.1 Eubacteriales bacterium | reverse complement strand
ACCTCACCGTATATTACGGTGGGGATTGCATAAAAGCACAGAAGGAGAATAAGAAGGCAGGATATTACCTTAGTATGAAGCTTAGTGTTGTGAATCAAATTACTAAAAACTTTTTTCATCTTTTTTCCTCCATTTCAAATCCGTAAGACAGATAAGCTGTCTCATTCGCGATATTCAGTTTCGAACTTAAATATATGCAATGTGGCAGCCTATCCATCTTTCATTGTGTTAATAACTGTCTTGCCGACATTTTCAACGTCGTATACCTGCGTTAGTTCAGAACGTTTTTTCGATACTTTCAGTAAAGATATCATTTGCGCCGCCTGTACCGCTGATATTATAAGTTATTAACGCACGATAAGTACCGCGCTGCGTGAGTGTATAGGTATGAGTGATCTTTGCTGTTGCGGTTGTTCTTGTGTCCACCCAGGTATTATTGGGCTGCCCTATCTCAACATCTACCCAAGAGCCTGATACGCTTTTCTGGATTTTCATCGTTATAGTAGCACCGCTCGTTAAACCTGTTCTGCCGACATACTGTGCGCTAACCGTTGCCGTTCCGTCCGTATCAATAACAAATTGACTTACCGTTCTGTATGCATTGTTGATAAACGGGGATGCGTCATGCGCAGCATATGCAGACATAGCGAAAACAACTGCCAAAATAGATACAATACCTAATATTGCAAACGCCTTTTTCATACATAACCTCCTTTCTTGTTTTTTATATTTATGCCAAAATTGCCCTTGCATATATATAAGGGGGATTTTTTTAAAAAAGTGGACAGATTTTTTTGATTTTTTTGCAAAAATTGAAAGTTTGTAGAAATGCACAAAACAGCGGCGCAGTTTTTATAAAAAATAACGGAGACTTTAGCGCCTCTGCTAACGTCTCCGTTATTTTTATTCAATACTTAAAATAATTTGTTTTCCGTTCTCAAAGCCAACAAATTCAGGAATGGAAAGGAACATCAAATACCCCGATTCTTCCCAAATAAAATTAATAGCGCCGTGTTCACTGTAATAATATACCTCTTTTTTCTCTATCTGCATCTTACAGTAAGTCACGTCATTATCATAATTAAATATACCACCTTCCGCTACGACGTCTTGCGTAAGTATAATAATATCCTCATCAATCATCCACATGAGGGTGGCATTAAGTGTTGTTATGTCCTCGGAAAGCACTTCACAACCGGTTGGAAGATATGCAGGGCGAAGCACGCGCTCAACGGTATCAGGATATTCTGTTTTTTCATCATCGGGAACTGTTACAGAATACCTATCCTCGTATTTTTGTATAACGTACCTTATTATAGGTATGCAGGCGGTTGCGGCAAGGGCAAAAACAGCTATTATTGCCGCTACGAGAAGAATCTTAAAGCGCCGTGATAACCCGCCTTTATTGTTGGGGATTTCGCCACGCATAGCAGCTTCTAATCGTTGATCAAAATCCGCAGAATGCTCTACGTATATATCCGGCAGGGATTCTATGTATTTCACTCTGAGCAGCGCCGCTTCAAGAACAACCTCGGAGTGAGTGGAGCTGTTATTTTTTTCAGTCATCAAACCACCCCTCCCTATTGCATATATCGCGCAATTTTGCTCGTGCGCGCTGAAGCCTTTTATGCACTGTAGCAAGCTTTAAGCCAAGAATTTCAGCAATCTGCCGAGGCGTGTTAAATTCTGCAAGCATCAGCACGGTTTTATCTGCCTGCGACATCATTTGCATATAAGATTTGATAATCCTATATTTTTCTTTTTGCAAAAGCTGGCTCTCCGGATCTTCTGCCGTGGTGTTCATCCAATCCTCAAAGGAAGAAAATGCGTGTGTACGCTTTTCTATTTGCTGCCTTTGCACTTGATGCTCCAACACCGTAAGAAGATAGGCGCGTGTATATTTTTCTTTATCCGTTGGAATTTTGCATCCACGTATGGCTATAACAGTATCGATAACTGCGGTTTGAGCATCGGCAACGTTGCCGAGATGTATCATAGCCGCCTTGAACAAAAAATCACCGTGTTCGTTGTAAATAGCAGTGAGCCTTTCCCGCTCACTGCTATCTATATCAAGCATTAAAAGTATGAAGCACATAACTCACAGCTTATTAAAGTATCTCGCGGTACGTCATATCACCGTACGTGGGTACGGGCCAATAGTCTCTTGCAGTGATCACCTCAAGAGCATCAACTGCAGCGCGAAGATTCTTCATTGCGGTGGCAACCTCGGTGCAATAATAGAAGGCTGCCTCCTCAGTGCCGGAAATGCCGATCGCGATATTCTCAACGCGTTCAAGCTCGCGGTGTGCGGCATAGGTTTTTGAAAGCAGGCTTGAAAGGCGTGCGATGTGCTCGCGCTCGGAATCCATCGAGATACCCGAAACGTCCTCTACCGAGCTTACGTTGCGTGCAAGGTCGCCGATGTATGCCGTAACGGCAGGGATGTAATCTCTTATAGCCATCTCAAGCATTGTCTTTGCTTCTATGTTCTTAATTTTCTTATAGTTTGCAAAGTAGATCTCGCGGCGGGAGCGGAGCTCAACGCGGCTCATTACGCCAAAGCGCTCAAAGAGTGCTACGTTCTTTTCATCATCAAGATGTGCAAACGCCTCGGGCGCGCTCTTGAAGTTTGAAAGGCCTCTCCGTGCCGCTTCTGCCTCCCACTCTGCGGTGTATGAGTTACCCGCAAAGAGGATGCGCTCGTGCGCGCAAAGCGTATCACGTATAAGCTTATCTGCCGCGGAATTAAGATCGTCTGCAGATTCCAGCACGTCTGCAAAATCGGCAAAGGACCTTGCTACGGCAGTATTGAGCACGGTATTGGCAAAGGATATGTTCTGTGACGAGCCCACCATACGGAACTCAAACTTATTACCCGTAAATGCGAAGGGAGAGGTTCTGTTTCTATCCGTATTATCACGCCTGATAGCAGGAACTGTGGGAGAGCCGAAGGACATATACTTTCTGTCCTCCTTATGGAACTCCGTGCCGTTTATTATAGAAGTTACGATAGTTTCAAGCTCGTCTCCAAGGAACATAGAGATGATAGCAGGGGGTGCCTCGTGACCGCCAAGACGGCAATCGTTACCTGCGGAGGCAACACTTATGCGGAGCAGATCCTGATAATCGTCTACAGCCTTTATAACCGCGGCAAGCATAAGAAGGAAGGGCTTGTTATCCATAGGCGTTTTGCCGGGCTTAAGCAGGTTCCTGCCGGTATCCGTGCAAAGTGACCAGTTATTGTGCTTACCGGAGCCTGCAATGCCGTCAAACGGCTTTTCTGCAAGAAGGCATGCCATACCGTGCTTGGGAGCAAGGCGCTTCATACACTCCATAGTAAGGAGGTTATGGTCAACGGCTATATTAGCGGTTTCAAACACGGGCGCAAGCTCATGCTGTGCAGGCGCGGTCTCGTTATGCTTAGTTTTTGCAGAGATACCAAGGCGCCAAAGCTCCATATCAAGATCGTGCATATACTCACTTACACGGGTGGGCAGGGTTCCGAAATAATGATCGTCCAGCTCCTGACCCTTAACTGCAGGTGCACCGAAGAGGGTTCTGCCGCAATAGAATATATCGCGCCTTGCCTTAAAGTCCTCATCGCTGATAAGGAAATACTCCTGCTCTGCTCCTACGGTTGTGGTAACGCGCTGCGACTCGGTATCGCCAAACAGACGGATAAGGCGCAAGCCCTCTGTACTGATGGCATCCATAGAGCGCAAAAGGGGCGTTTTGGTATCAAGCGCCTCTCCCGTATAAGAGCAGAAGGCGGTGGGGATATAAAGCGAGCCGTCCTTTACAAAAGCATACGATGCAGGATCCCAAGCGGTATATCCGCGCGCCTCGAAGGTTGCGCGCAAGCCACCGGAGGGGAAGGAGGAGGCATCAGGCTCACCCTTTATAAGAACCTTGCCCGAAAACTCCATTATTGCCTTACCGTGAGGTGCGGGAGTAAGGAAGGAATCGTGCTTTTCTGCCGTTACGCCGGTAAGCGGCTGGAACCAATGTGTGAAGTGAGTAGCACCAAGCTCTATAGCCCAGTCCTTCATTGCCGCCGCTACAGTATCGGCGATACCGGGATCTATCTCCTTACCTGCCTCTATTGTGCTGAGAAGTGACTCATACACATCTGCAGGAAGGCGCTCTGCCATCACGTCCTCATTAAAAACAAGGGAGCCGAATATTTCCGGAACGTTAACGTATTCTGACATTTTACCTTACCTCTTCCTAATAAAAGATATTTTATGCTAATAGTATACAATATCCCCTCTTTATTGTCAAGTTGATTTTTCACCAAATTAAGAGCTCTTATTATGAAAATGCACCATATTTTTCATAAAAGATCTGCTTTTGTCCCTGATTTCGCCAAATGTTCATATAACCCCACTTGACAATTGTGGGCGAGGGGTGTATAATTGTTAGGTATGATTATTTTGCAAAGGAATTTCCGATGTATTACATAACTCTTGATCTTGAATGGAATCAAGCTTACGCACAAAAGGCGCTATTTGTACAGCGCCAGCTTGGCTGCCGTTTACGCGGCGAGGTTATACAGATAGGTGCAGTTAAGCTTAATGAAAAAATGGAGCCCTGCGGCTCTTATCAAGTTATTATAAAGCCCAAATTCTTTAAAAAGCTGCACAGGCACGTTTCCGAGCTTACGGGAATCACGCAGGAGCAGATGGATCTTGGTACCACCCTGCCCCAGGCTGCGGAATCATTCCGCAAATGGTGCGGCAGCGATTTTGTTTTCCTTACTTGGGGTCCCGATGATATACCGCTTTTCAAGGAAAATCTCAATGCCCACGGGCTTGACGGCAAGTGGCTTAACTGTGAATACGACCTTCAGGTAATCTTTAACAGACAGACGGACGGTCTTTCCAAGCAGCGCTCGCTTGAGTATGCTATGGAATACTTTGAGATCCCCCAGCGCCTGCCCGCACACGATGCACTTAACGACGCTTACTTTACCGCACTTGTTGCGGCAAAGCTTGACGTGAAAAAGGGTGTTGCTACCTACGAATCCGAGCGCGGCGAGCATCTTGAGGTTGGCGTTATAGGTGATGCGGATGCAGGAGACGACGGATACGTTACGATAGGCGAGCTGCTTGAGGATGAGGTAGTTGCCGCACCCACCTGCCCCGTATGCCGCGAAAAGCTTGTGCGTGACGGTAAGCCGCTTCACTCAAAGGGGCAGAAGTATACCATACTCTTTGACTGCAAAAATTGCGGCAAGCTTATACTTACCCTTAAGCTTCACAAGAACTTTAACGATACCTGGCGCGCAAAGCGCACGCTTGACAATGCCACCGAGGAGCGCATAGCAAGCTACCGTGCGGGAATCGAAAAGGCAGGCATACGCCGTGGAAGCATAAGGCGCGTAAGGAAAAAGAAAAAGCCCGTGCACAGCGCAGGCACGCAGCAAACCTGATTTAAAGAGCGGCATTTTTTGAAATAAAAGCCGCATTTTAGATACTTTTTTAATTTTTTTCACCAAACTGTTGCATTTTGAAAAAATGTATGCTATAATCATAATGCAGTCAGTTAGTCAATAATGAATTGCTAAGGAGGTTTCTTATGAAATACGAAGCTCCGATTTGCGAAAACGTAAGACTTGAGAAGCTCGATATCATTTGCACCAGCGGATACCCCAATGAGGATCCTAAGGGTGATACCCCCGGTATCACGATCCCTACCTTGGATCAGAGTCTTGATATAGCTTAATTTCCAAGTTACTTTCGCAAGGGCTCGGGTCCAGTCAACCTGAGCCTTTTTCGTTTCAAAAGAACAAAAAGACAAACACGGCAAAGAGAGCGGAATTACCATTTCGGTAACTCCGCCCTCTTTTTTTATTCTACAACCGTTTCTATGCTGCGCAGCTTTTTGCAAGAGGAGCTTGCGCAGGTAGTAAGTGCTGACATATTTCTGTAAATGATCTTATCCGTAAGCACGTAAGCGTTTGCATTAGCGGTATTAAACGCACTGTCACCTATATTGTTGTACACATAGGTTTTCGAAGCACCGCTTTTAAGGTTATCAAGCGTTACCGTGCGCGGCATATAGCAGGTATAGCCGAAATCCCACGAAAGGTAGAGTGATGCTGTGCTGAATCCGCTTTGCACAACATATGCAGTCGTGTACTTTGTAGTAGGCAGATTGCCACCCGTGTGCGACTTGTATGCCTGCAGAGTACAATTCTTCAGAACTATATCGCCGTTAAACGTAGCGCCGTAATCCGATCTTAAAGAAATGAAGTTATCACCCGCAACGCGCACCGTATCCTCACAGTAAAGCGTGCCGCCGCCTATAACGTTGAAGGTGTGACCTATAACGGTTGAAATAACAGTACCGTTAAAGAAGCTTCTGTGCGCATCGTAGCGCGATATGGAGCATCCGTCAAAGGTCATATTTTTAGAGCCGTTTGAGGACATTATTCCCCAATACGCCTGATCTGTTATAGAGTTGGTTTGTATAACGTTTTTAAACACGGTATGGCTGCTGTGCTCTATAACGTAATCGTACGAGCCCATAGGCACGGGCTGTGCCGCACCGCCCGAAAGGGTTGCGGGCTTGTCCTCATAATAGCGCTTTCTGCCCATAAGCTCTGTGTTCTCTACCCTTACGTTGTAGCACTCGCTGATAAAGAGGAAGCCGTAGTAGGGATAGCTTTCCTTTCTGTCTGCACCGCCGTTGTTGTACGGGGATGCCTCGGGCTCGCCGGTTACGGTATGCTTTAATCCGCTTACGGTAACGTTACATCTGCCGATGGAAAATCCGCGGTGATATCCCTGCCATTTGTTTATATAATCGGTTGCCGCTACCGTACGGCAGCAAATGGTTTCAAACGTACCGCCCGATATGGTGATCGGCGTATCGTCTGCGCGGAAGATATGCAGAGAGGTAACCGTTTCAAAGTCATAAAGTCGGATCGTAGCCATGTCGTTCTGTGA
>JAZRLU010000075.1:0-17896 GCA_045647045.1 Eubacteriales bacterium | reverse complement strand
ATCCATAAGCTCTGCGGTTTCCTGCGGATTCATACCCGCGGCGGGCTCGTCCAAAAGCAAAAGCTTTGGGGAGGTTGCAAGTGCGCGCGCTATTTCAAGCTTGCGCTGCTTTCCGTAGGGCAGGTTGTACGCAAGGTGGTTTCTTACGTCTGTAAGACCGAAGATTTCAAGAAGCTCCTTTGCTCTGTCACGCATTGCGCGCTCTACCTTGAAGTGGCGCGGCAGACGCAGTATGCTTGTAAACAGACCGCACTTGAACTCGGGGGCGTTGTGAAGTCCTACCATTACGTTACGCACTACCGTCATATTGTTAAAGAGCCTTATATTCTGGAAGGTACGCGCAATTCCCTTTTGGTTGATCTTATCCTGCGCAAGGCCGCGCAGCTCCTCGCCCGAGAGGTAGAAGGTGCCGTAGGTGGGCTGATACACACCCGTAAGCATATTGAATACGGTGGTTTTACCTGCGCCGTTTGGTCCTATAAGACCGTAAATTTCGTTTTTGCGGATCTCAAGGTTAACGTCACTTGCCGCCTTAAGACCGCCGAAGGATATACCGAGCCCCTCGGTTTTAAGAACTATTTCTCTTCCGTCGGAGGCTATATTATTTACTTTACTCATTTGTTCCCTCCTTGTTGCCCCCTCTGTCAGTGGGCTTATCGGGGGTAAGCACGCTTTCGGTAACGTAAACGTCAAGCGAAAGCACCTCGTCCATATCTATCTTTGTAGGAACACGCGCCCACTCACCCTCATCGTCACGCCTTGCAGAGGGCTGCTCGGGGCGGCGGATGATCTTACGCCAGAGTACCTTAAGGTTAAAGCGCTCGCGGAAGGACTTAAGCGCGGGTGCGTTATTATAGATAACTATTGCGATAAGGATAAGCGCGTAGATAAGATCCTTAAGCACCGCAAGGTCGCCCGTAAGAACGGTTGCAAGCTCTACGTTAAGGTAGGTTATAAGCGCCGCGGCTACTATAGAGCCGTTTACGTTACCCATACCGCCGAGAACTACCATAACAAGTATCTCGATCGAATAGTTATAATCAAACATCTGCGACTGAACGGTGAAGTTTGCGTGGCTGAAAAGCACGCCCGCAACACCTGCAAAGAAGGCGGATACCATAAACGCAATAAGCTTATACTTTGTTACGTTTATACCGGTAGCGCGTGCAGCTATCTCGTTATCTCTTATTGCCGTAATGGCTCTGCCGTGCTTGGAGCGGATAAGATTCTGCGTAACAAACAGGCAAAGGAGAACTACAAGGAAGCCGAAGATGAAGAGGATACCAGAATCGTATCTCGGGGTGCGCATACCAAGCGCGCCGCCGAAGGACTCGGACGACGAATTAAGGAAGATAGAGCGCACGATCTCGCCAAAGGCAAGCGTTACTATCGCAAGATAGTCTCCCTTAAGACGGAGAGCGGGCAAGCCGATCACAAAGCCGCATACCGCCGCAACTGCGCCGCCGATAAAGAGGGTAAGAATAAGCACGGGTATGCTGTCTGCCCCCTTATCAAGCATGGAAGCAACCTTACCGCCCATATATGCGCCAACGCACATAAAGCCCGCGTGACCGAGCGAAAGCTCGCCAAGGAAGCCTACAACGATGGAAAGTGACACCGCAAGGGTGATAGCTATCGCAAGCTTTTCAAGAAGGAACTCTGTGGAGCTTTTGGTGTTACCCGTGAGAGAGAGGATCGCAAACACTATGACAAACGCGCCGATAACGGCATAGTTTACGTAGTGATTCCATTTGATTTTCTTAACGTCAAGCTTCATTATACCTTCTCCCTTCTCTTCTTTCCGAGAATGCCGGAGGGCTTCACAAGAAGTATTATTATAAGAATTGAGAACTCTATTGCATCGGTATAGGGTGCAATAACGGTTATACGGTTACATATAGCCTCTACAACACCAAGCAGAATGCCGCCGATCATTGCACCGGGGATAGAGCCGATACCGCCGATTACCGCTGCGGTAAACGCCTTTATACCGGGCATAGCACCCATTACGTTTGACACGGAGGGGGACTTCATAACCATAAACACGCCTGCAACCGCCGCAAGGGCAGATCCGATTGCAAAGGTTATCATAATAACAAGATTTACGTTTACACCCATAAGGCGCGCGGCATCCCTGTCCTCTGACACGGCAACCATTGCGCGGCCCGTTTTCGTATACTTTACAAAGAGGGTAAGCGCTGCCATTATTACCGCCGCGCACGCAAGCGTTATGACCGTGTTATACGGCAGTGAGAAGCTGCCTATATTAAGGCTTGAGCTTATCATAAGCTGCTTTAACATTTTGGTATCGCTGCCGAAGATTATCTGCGCGATAGACTGCAAAAGATAGCTTACACCGATAGCCGTGATAAGCACCGCAAGGGGGGATGCACCGCGCAGGGGCTTGTACGCCACCTTCTCTACGGTGATACCGAGAAGAGTACAAACTATTATTGCAGAAAGTATTGCAATGGGAATCGGTACGTTACCCGTGATCGCAACAAAGAGCATATATCCGCCAACCATTATTACGTCACCGTGTGCAAAGTTAAGCATCTTTGCAATACCGTATACCATTGTATATCCCAGCGCGATCATAGCATAAGTGCTACCTGCACTGAGTCCGTTTATTAACGTTGCTATAAATTCCATTTTATCTCCAAAGACACGCCCGAGAAGGCGTATGTGACCACTTTTGTTTACATATCGGGCGAGATCACATTCACCCTTAATAGAACAATTTGCTGGCACGGGCATCACCGTGTCAGCAAATTGATTAAGATCTCTTATTCTGCGGATGCAGTATCTGCTTCCTTTACTACGTATGCGATAGCCTGCTTGTTAACAGTACCGTCAGCTTCCCACTTGATATTCTGACCGGTAACGCCGGAGTAGGTGTAGCCACCGTTGAACTCTTCCTTAAGAACGTCGCAAAGCTCGCTTGCGGACATAGTTACGCTAACCTTATCGCCTGCCTTCTGCATTGCGCCATAGATCGCATAAACACAGTCGTAAGCAGCTGCTGCAAACTGGTTAAGGGTAGCCTCACCGTACTTTGCCTTGTAGGATGCGATGAACTCTGCAGCCTTACCCTCTGTAGCATTGGAATCGAAGTGAGAAAGCATGGAAACCTTTTGAGGAACGCCGTCTACGTTGATGCCGTCAAAGCCGTCACAGCCGTAGTAGGTAGCATTATCTGCGATCTTACCCTTTGCGATAGCCATAAAGTTCTGCGCTGCCTGATAATAAATGGGCATAAAGATGAAGGTGCAATCCTTAAGCTTATCTACCTGATTTGTAAAGTCCTCGGTATCGTTGGTGAAGGATGCCTCAACGGTTGTGATGTTAGAGTTGAGAGCCGCCTTGAACTGATTGTAGATACCCTGAGAATATACGTCGCCTGCCTTGTAGAAGATACCGATCTTGCTTAAGCCAAGTCCGTTTACGTAGTTTGCGGCAACACCGCCCTGGTTACCGTCCTTGAAGCACATCTGATAGGAGTTATCACCGAGAGTGGTAACGTCGTCACCCGATGCGGAGGGGGTAAGGAAGAATACGTTATCCTGTGCGGAAAGAGCTGCCCACTCCATGCACGCGCCGGAGGTGGTGCATCCGAGGGATACCTGCATACCGTTTTCATACATATTTGCATAACCGCTGTTTACTGCCTCGCCCGAGCCCTGATCGTCATAAGACATAAGCTCGAACTCTGTGCCGTTAAGACCGCCTGCCGCGTTGATCTCGTCTATAGCGAGCTGCGCACCGTTCTTTGTAGCGGTACCGTAGATCGCATAGTCACCCGTAAGGGGGCCGGAAATACCGATCTTGTAAGTGGTGTTGTTAGCGGCGTAGTTGTCGCCACCGCCGTTACAGCTTGCGAATGTGAATGCACATCCTACCATTGTTGCCGCAGCCATGACCGCTGCGACTGCCTTTTTAAATACGTTTTTCATTTTTGGAATTCTCCTTATATAATATTTATTATAATCAGTTTGGAAATAAAAATAACGGTGTACCTTTCGGTACGCCGCCAAAAATAATACTATAGTATTATTACGGGTACTTAACAGGCCATTTGACAAATTTTTCTATTACCGTGACGGAGTCGGAGTAGTCCAATACCGGAAATTATAATTATGCCAATAATAGAAAAAGCGGAAATCAGGGCAACAGCCGAGCTTCCGCACAGGGTTATGACAGAGTTTGCACATTCGGGCATAGATGCAGCATACGCGCTCATATCCGTATTAAATCCGTTTGCAACGTAAGCCATCATTGCTCTATCCTCCCCTTTTGTCAATGGATTTTATACCCACCGCAAGATTGATGCTCCTATTATAAACCTTTCATCACCGTTTGTCAATACTTTTGGGTATGAAATTTTCTCATACCCTCTGTATTATTTTGCATATATTAAAATTACTGCAATCCGCGAACAAAACCGCAATCAAAGCATACGTTTGATTTTGCGCGAATGATGCTTGTTTATAAGCTTTGTGAAAAATACAAACATAAGAATCTCCTGCTTTATAGTACTGTCATGCTGTTAATCTCTGGGCTCTATCTCGAAGTAGTGCAGCAATTTTTTGTACGTATCCTGTCCGTCAAGGCAGGTTTCAATAAGGTAACCCGGCTCACTATCCCATTCCTTAAGACCTCTGTAATAGAACATCTTTTTGCTGGCCTCTATGATAAATGGAACTATGCCGACGCGCAAGCACTCTTTGAAGCATATAAGTCTGCCAACTCTACCGTTTCCGTCCTGAAACGGATGTATTTTTTCAAAATCACGGTGAAATTTTATTATATCGTTGACCGTAACACACGTTAATTTCGAATATGCGGCAAGTAGACCTTTCATTGCGGCTGCAACCCTTGAGGGGGGCGTTGTTTCTGATCCACCCACCATATTAGCCTTTGCCTTATATTCGCCTACCTTGAACCAGGATAAATATGAATCTCTTGTGCCGGTTTTTAAAATTTTGTGCAATGCTTTGATAAAATCCTCGGTAAGCGGTTCTTGTGCGCGATCTATAACGTAATCCACAGCGCGGAAATGATTTGCCGTTTCTATAATATCGTCAACCGGAATACCAATCTCGGATCCTATTGTGTTCGTTTCGAATATAAGCCTTGTTTGATCCTCTGAAATGCGGCTCCCCTCAATACGGTTGGAGTTATAAGTAAGGCGTATTTGTGTTTCGTGATAAATTCCGCAACTGATCGCAGCATCCTTTTCTTCTCGCAACGCGATCAAAAGGGGATTTATACGTATCTCGGTGAAGATATCCTCCTTTTCACACCCAAAAAAGCTGCATAGGCGCATAATTACTTTATCGGAAAGCTTTTCTCCCTTTCCTATTTTTGAAAGCGTGCGTGATGATATGCCAAGCTTTTCTGTAAGAGTTGATTTTTTTATGCCCTTTTCAGCAAGAAGCTTATTTAATCCATCGTAAGAATACATAAGCACCTCCATGATCTTTGATTATTATAACACAGTATCTATCTTTATTTATTATAACATATTATCGTCAAAAAGTAAAGATTTTTAATTAAAATATCGCAAAAAAGTAAAGAAAAAGTAAAGTTATGCAAAATATAAATCAAATCTTTACTTTTTCTTTACTACGGCGTTTGCATCTATTAAAGAATATCCGTGAAAAACAAAGAAAATACACAAAAAGCGGCGGTAAAAGCGAAAGAGAGAGCGTAACGGTTTATAGCCGAATCGTTCTCTCTTTTGCTTTTTGCTGCGCCAAAGGATGCGCAACGTTTATGTTTTTAGATAGCCCACGGAAGGGTTAGCGTGGGCTATCCTTTATATTGAATTTGGGATCAGTTGGTTATATTGAGATCCCAATCTCCTAGTGACTCCTCGTAACGAGGGGTTTCTGTACCGGGAGAGGTGGTTATAACGTCTTTTTCACAAGCGGTGATCTTTTCCGCCTTGGGAGCTACGTACTTTTCCATTTTATCTCCTTTCTGCCTCTTACCCTTAAGCAATACCGATAACCGACGCGCGGTAATCGGATGCAGATGCGGAATACTTCATAAGCGCCTCTACGGTAAGAAGAAGGCTTGCATCGTTTAAGCTCTTTGCATACTCATAGTATGAATAGATATTGTAGCTCTCCGTAACCGCATCACCTGTGGTCTTATCGGTAACGGTATAGCTTACGTCATCAAGCATCATATATGCGTACATTGTGATCTCAACGTAGCCCTCACCCTCTTTTACCGTGGCAGCTCTGCCGCCTACAGTGAAGGTGAAATCGGATGCGCTGTAGCCGCTTGCAAGGTAGAATCTGAAGGAGGGCACGCCGCCGAGGTATATTGCAACGTCGGTAAAGTAGGTATTGCCCGCAGGTCTCTTTGCTTCACCCGTGGGAAGCTCTCTTTCGTAGCCCGAAAGGATGCTTGTTATCTTTTCTGCGGTATCGGCATCAAGCTTGTTACCGAAATAGGTGTGCGCCGCATATGCATAGGTAAGCATATCCTTCATAAGCGCTTTGGTAACGGCATCGTACTCACCGCCGATAACTGCGCTAACGTATCTGTGCACGTTAAGAGTCCAGCTTGCGGATGCTACCGCACCGTCCTTATCAAGAGTAACGGTTACCTTTATATCATCAAGCGACTGATCTGCCGCAAGCACTACGGCTACATGATAATAGATCACGCCGTCAAGCTCTATTTCGCTATAGGGCATCTCGGTGCCGTTTACGGTGAAGGAGCTCAAAGCATCCTTGGGAAGGTAGATATTGTATACGAAATTGCTATAGAGGGTTATGCTTGTTTGTATTCTGTAATCTGCAAGCACCTTGGGGTAAAGCTTATAGCTTACGTAGCCATCCCTCTCGCCTGCCTCGGTAAGGATGCACTCTGTGCCGTTATCGGTAAGATACGTATCGGTGGGCGCATTTACGCCGCTCTTTGCATAGAACTCCGTATAGCTGCCGTTGTACTTACCGAAGGTAAGACTGTCGTTACCGTTAATAAGTGCTATGGGCACGCTCTTATTAAAGGTAATGCTACCGCCGTTTATAACAACCTCGGTTGCGAACTTGCCGCTTTGCTCGTTAAGGGTAAACATCGTATCCATCTTATCGTTTACAATGAAATCACAGCCGTTGAAGGTGAGGCTTGCCTTAATGCCCGAAACGCCGTTTGTTGCATGTGTTTCGGCAACGAGACGACCGGTATATCCCTCTGTAGAGGTAAAGGTTACGTTATCAAATACAAAGGTGAAGGTAAGATCTATGCCGCTTGCCGTATTTGATCCGTTGAAATACAGCATTGTACCGTAGTTCTTCTTTGCCTGCAGGGTACCGTTCTTTACGGTGATGCACGGAGCATAGATAGCATTGCTGCCCTTTTCGTAAAGCTGGAACATATGGCGGTTGCCGCGCGTGAGGGTATGACCGTTAAGGTCTATTACCATATTGGGTGCCGCAAATACGTCCTGCGAGTTTGCCGAGCAGGCATCGGTATCGTAATCCGCAAGCATAAGCACAACTATATCCTTCGCCTCGCGCAGAGTCCAGATGTTATACCAGATCTCATACCAGGTATTGTAGCCTGCAAAGGCGCTCATATTCTTATCGAATACAAGGAAGGTATAGCCCGTGAGGGATGCGGGAACGTTATATTCCGAGATCCTTACGGTTTCATCAAGGAAGTATACGTTATGCGTTTTGTCGCTCGTTGCTGCCGTGTAAACCGAGAAATCGGAGAACAGCGAGATAGCAGGCGCGCCTGCCTCACCCGAGATGAAGGTATACGAGGGGGCCGCAGTTCCCTTCACTACCTCAAATGACGTGTAGCTGCCGCTTGCATTCTTTTTGAAGGTGAAGGAATCCTTACCGCTATTTACGGTATAGAGATTTACGTTTGTAAATCCGCCCTCACCTGCTATAAATTTACCGCCGATCACGGTTACGTTTATGTTTATCCAATCCTTATCGTCCTTAAGGTCGAAGAGGGTTGCCTTTGCGGCGCTTGTTCTTGAAAGAGTGCTGATATCAAACGTGCAATCGGTAAAGGTAACATATGCCGTGGTAAGCGTGCCCTCCGAGCCGCCCGTATAGGAGTCTATCCAGGGGTACTGAACGTTTGCGCTGGTAAAGGTTACGCCCTCGAAATTGAGAGTAACGGTTTCAGCCTTTGCGCCCGTGTTATTGAAGGGTATCATTGTGCCCGTTTCGGTATGGAGAGTTCCGTTTTTAACGTTTATGGTAACGTTAACGCCGTTGCCCATGATCTGAAGCGAGTGAAGGTTGTGCCTTGTAAGCGTTTTACCGTTAAGATCAATGGTAAGGGGTGCTTTGAGGTAATAGAAGTTTCTGTCGTTATTCTTATAGGACGTGCCGTCTACAGTAACGTCCTTTGCATCACCCGATTCGGTGGATATTCTGTAATCCGCGCGCAGATAAAGCACCGACTCTGTTGTGGGAGCGTTGAAGCGAAGGTCAAGAAGGAAGTCGTAGTAGTGCTTATATACGCCAAGAAGGATATAAGAGCCGTCTGCCTGCTTGCCGAAGAGTGCGAAGGGATATTCGCTTGCGGGGTAGGCATCACTGTCTATTATACCGTAGCCGCCTGCGTTTTCGCCGTTTTTACCGCCGAGGGTGTAGGTATAAGTACCGTCACTTTCGGATACGGGAGCGCCAAAGCTGAGATATCCGCCCTCTGCCGCACTGTACGAGGTGCTGATCGTGGTGCTTACGCCAAGGTTAAGCGCGGTATAAGTACCTGCAGCGCCCTTGCCGAAGCTGAAGGTATCGGTAGAGCCGAGCACGTAGATCTGTGTCGACGCAAGATCTGCCGCGATCATTTTACCGCCGTTTACGGTTACGCCTGCGCTCTTAACAGAGCCGCTTTCCTCATCAAGATCAAAGAGAACGAGAGATTTTGCGGGGGCATTTGCCTTTGCATTAAAGGTACAGCCGTTAAAGGTAGCCGTTACTATAGTATCAAAGGTGCCGTTGGCGTAGGTTTCAAATACAAGGCGCGTGGAGCTTGCGCCGCTTGCAAAGCCGAAGCTTACGCCCTCAAAGGTGAAGTAGAAATGATCGTTTGCACCTGCGGAGCCGTTCGTATTTATAACAAGAGGTGCGTTATTTGCGGCAAGGATAGTGCCGTTATATACGGTAAAGGAAGTAGCTACCGCCTTTGCGGTTGCGCTCTTTGCCATAACCTGGAACAGGTGATTTTTGCCTCTTGTAAGCGTTTTGCCGCCAAGGTCAAGATCTATATGACCTGCTATGGTGTAAAGATTCTGCGAGTTCTTGCTGTCTCCCATCTCGGTGGTATTGTAGTCGCGGCGCATAAGTATTGTTGCCGCTCTGCCGTCTGTGGGATCGGTAAGGAATATCTGATTACCCGTATCAAGGATATCGTTCCATTGCTCGTATGCCTTTACGAACTCGCCGTTTTTAAAGAGAACGAAGGGATATTTTTCTGCATCGGAGTATGCAGAGGGGATGCTGCCGTATTTGGTGGAAAGTGCACCGGGATCCTCTGCTGCGGTTTTGATGCTTACGTTTGCGCTTGGCATTGTAAACGTGTAGGTGCATACGCCGCCTGCAACGTCAAGGGACGAGGCGCTGCCGTTTACGTCAAGGTATGCCTCCTTAAGCACCCAGCCGCCGATACCCGAGAGCGTGATGCTTACGCGCTCGCCGGGAGCGTAAGAGCCAAAGCCCGTGCCCGAGGTGGCGCTACCGTCAATATATACGCTGTACTTGCCCGAAGCCGATACTACCGCCTTTACAAACTCCATACCGAGATACTGCTGCGCATCTGCGGTGAAGTGCCAGTTATCTACCTGAGGCAGACCTGCGGTTGCTACGGTATAAACGTTATCAAGCTTTTGCGCAACGGATGCCTGCGCCGCATTTACGGTTGCAAGGTATGCGGGCTGGCTGTAAATATAGTTGCCGTTTGCATCCTTTGTGCCGTTTCTGTATATATTACCTGCAACGAAGGGCATATTTGCGGTATCAAGCCCGGTTGCCGTGCCAAGATCGCGCCTAAGATCGGTGATGAGGGCGGAAAGAAGCGCCTCATATGCCAGCGCCTGTGCCTCCTGGCTGCACTCTGCCTCACCCTGCATCCACCACATACCGCGGATAACGGGGGTATATCCCTCTGCACGAAGAAGCTCTATTGCAGAGGTAACGGTTGCTACAAAATCATTGTAAAGCGCACCGATCTTGGTGCCGTTTACGTCTATGTTATTGTTTGCGATATACGTAGGAGAGGTCCACGTGCCGTAGGTTGTGGATGCGGTGGTTGCGGTTGTGGGATAAAGCGGAGTTGAGCCGTAGCCAAGCTTTATTACCGCATTCACCGTATTGCTGTCTCCAAGCATCTTTGCAATACCCACCTCTGCACCTACAGAGGTAGCCTTGTTACCCATTCCAACGGTAAGGGGAACGAAGGTATTGTATACGTTACTGTCACCTATGCCGTAGTAGAGGATGTTTTCAAATCCGTTTTGGTATCTCGGATCGTATTTTGCATCGGTAAGACCGTCGCTGCCGTAGCCTGCGGCATTGGACTGACCTGCAATAAGCCATACGTCTATTACGCGGTCGGTTACCGCCGTTACCTCGCAAAGCTCGTATGCACCGTCTGCCACTCTTACGTATTCAAGCACCTTACCGTCTGTGCTCTTGTAGATCTCGGTGGGTGCCGCCGCGCCCGCGGAGAGTGTGAAGGCTGTGTACTTACCGTCTGCCCCCTTACCGAAGGTAAGGCTATCGGTAGAGTTCATTTTTGCAATAGAGATGCCCGACATAGAGGATGCGATGATATTACCGCCGTTTACAGTTACACTTGCGCGTGCATCGGCAACGGTGGAGCTTACCTTCTCTGCAAGCAGGAACATATCGCAAGAGCCGGAGGGCTTATTGGTGATAAGATCGAAGGTACAGTTGTTGAAATTAATATTCTGGTTTACAACGGTTGTATTGCCTGCGCTTCCGTCATAGGTCTGGATCACAAATTTCGTGCTTTCCGAGCCCTCTGCATAGCCAATCTTTATACCGTTGAAGTTGTAGGTGAACTCCGCGCCGCTTGCATTTGCGGATGCCGCGCCGAGAACCACCATACCCGTCCACTTACTGCCGTTAAGAAGTGCAGAGCCCTCCTTACCGTAAACGTTTATTGTGGTTTTGAGATTTTTCTTAAGGTTGGTTTGGAAGATGGACATATCCTTCTTTGCGCTCTCGTTATAATCGCTTGCGAAGGTATGACCGCCAAGATCAAGGTTAAGCGTTACGGATATATTACCGAAGTTGGAATATGCCGTATCATTTGCCATTGTGAAATCGCGGCGCAAAAGCACGGTCATTTCAACGCCTTTTTTGCCCGAGAATTTCGAAAGCGAGGGATATGCACCGCCGCCCTCTGCGGTGGTCCAGTTTGCATATGCGCCGGTGAAGAAATACTCGTTTATATCCACGTCATAAGCAAAGCTCACGAAGGGGTAAGCCTCTGCGTCTGCATACTCCGCGGGGATATAGCCGTAATCGGTCTTTACACCGCCCTCGTAAAGCTCGAGGTTAAGGGTGAACTGATTTTCTTCCTTATGATATTTATTCTTTATTGTGGAATACCACTCAACGTCAACTGTTTCCTCATCCCAAGAGCCTGCAAGCGTGCCGTCCTCTCTGAAATAAAGCATGCACACCATACCGCAGCCGCCGGGATTTGCAGATTCAAGATCCATAGACTGGGGATCTACAAGCATTTGCGTTACGGTATTGCCGTTATCACCCACAAGCTGCGAGGTCTGTACGTTGGAGTTGGGAATATGGCCGGAGATCACAAGCTTGATATTCTCGTGCTTGGAAACGAGCCTGTGCCAGATACCCTCGGGATTGAAAACGAGATCGGGATCAAGCTCCTTCGAGGTGGGATCTATAGAGTAATCCCAATTCGGGTTAGGTGTTGCTGAAGCCTGTGAGCCGGTCTTTCCGTCAACGGAAGCATCGTTGTAAAGATAGTTGTGCATGGTGAGGATAACGCTGTGATCTCTGTTTGCCGCGATAAGCTCTGCCGCCCAGTCAAGCTCGGCGGTGGTAACAGCCCAGTCAAGCTGAATAACGAGCCACTTTGTCTTTTTCTGTTCGCCAAGCTCAAGCTTCATATACGAGGTATCGTACTTTACGTTACCGTCCTTATCGGTATAGAAGCCGCCGTTTGAAAGAAGCTGCGAGGTATAAGCATCAAACGAGCCTATCTCTTCTGCAAACGCCTTATCACTGTCGTGATTTCCGCGAACGAGGGTAAAGGGGATATTGCCTGCGAGCTTTGCGATCTGTGCCTTAGTAAGATCCCACTCGAGGTTATGGATATCCCAATAGCCCGAATACTTATCATCCTGCCAGTCCTGCGGGCTTTGCCAGGTTTCAACTATATCGCCAAGCCCCATAACAAGCTGAATATTTTTCTCATCCTTATTGGCAACAAGCCAATCGTAGATCTGATTTACTCTCGGCACGTAGCCCTCCTTACCGTAGTTCTGTGCATCGGAAATAGAGAGCGATTGGGTATCGCCGACAATTGCGAATGAGTAAGCGTAATCGTTACTCGAATTACCCTCATCTATCCAGTCGCCCGTTGCTGCCGAAGCGGTAAGGGTAAGCGAAAGGCAGATGCCGATAAGCAAGGTCAAGGATATGACAATGGCTATCACTCTTGATCTTTTCATTTTTCCTTCTCCTTTTGGTTTTGTAAAATTTATTTTTATTTTTTATTATCAATAAAAGCCGCTACTGTTGACAAATTGTGATAATTGATCTATAATAAACGTATAAAGGGGGTGACGGTATGCGTATAATGGGCAATAATTTTGGCTCGCAGCCCGCATTTTCACATCAAATATACAATAAAATATATAAGGTATCAAACCACATACATCAATACGCCGAGCTTATTTTTATGCTTGAAGGGCAAATGCGCATAACGGTTGATGACAAGGAGGAATACATAAAAGCCGGTGAAGCGGCATTCATATTCCCCTTCCAAAGACACCATATGACCTCAAAAAGCACAAACAAGCTTGCAATGTACCTTTTCTCCCCTGCTACGGTGGCAAGCTTTATGCAAAAGCACGAGGGGCTTGTTGGCGAGCGCGCGGTTTTCACGCCGAGGGAGTCTACCCTTGCCTTTTTCCGCGAAATGATACTTGAAAAGGAGGATTTTACGCTTTATAACGTAAAAGGCTTCCTTTATATCACGCTTGACGACTATCTTTCCAAAACACCGCTATGCAAAAGCATAGGCGGAACTACCGTTGTTTCAAGGGTTATTTCCTATATGCACGAGCATTTTACCGAGCCGATCACGCTTGACAGCGTGGCAAACGCCCTTGGCTACAGTGCAAATTATCTTTCGCATTGCATACAAAAGCTTTACGGGCTTAACTTCTGCACCGCGCTTTCAAGCCTGCGCATAGAAAGAGCAAGATCCCTGCTTACCTCGGGTGACAAAAGCATTACCGAGATATGCTACGAATCCGGCTTCGGCAGCGAGCGCACGTTCCTGCGCCAGTTCAAAAGCATAATGGGATTTTCCCCATCCGAGTACCGAAAAAGGTTCTTCACAGGCCCTCAAGACCTGCCCGCAAAGAAGTTTTTTGACTAATAGCTATACCTCTTTATTGTAGTATATCATTTCCGCCGCACTTTTGCGCGACAAAAGCATACACAAATCCGCCAAAAAGTGATATTTTAAAAATCCGGCGCCACACCCCACGGCATTGCCCCGCGCCGCTGCGGCATTCGCCCTGCCATATGGGTAAAGATCTGATAAAAGAGCCGACGAAGCCCGACAATACTCCATAGATCTTTTTATAATAAACAAAAAAGAAAGCTCCGCTGCGGATAACCGCATGCGGAGCTTTTGTTTTCCCCCGACGGTGTCGGGGGATTTTTGCCGAATGGCTTTGCTTTTTGAAAAATTTTGACGTGCTGCTTTAACCAACGAGACCGGAACGCTCGATACCCTGAACAAGGTACTTCTGGCAGAACAGATAGAGAACGATGAGGGGTGCTATGATAAGCATACCTGCGGTGTTCTGAATAACGTTTGCATACAGAGGCCAGCCGGGGAAGGTTGTTTCCAGCTTAAGGAGCGTTGCAGGTGCCTGACCGTAAACGTCTCTCATAAGCGCAAATTCCGAGAATTCAGACCAGAAGAGGTTGGTGTAGAACTCATCGGTCCACTGCCACGAGAAGGAGAAGATGAATACTGTGATCATCATAGGTACGGACAGAGGAATAATGATCTCGAAGAAGGTGCGGAACACACCTGAGCCGTCAACGTAAGCACTCTCTTCAAGCTCATCGGGAACGCCCTTGAAGAACTGACGCATAAGGTAGATATAAAGTCCGTTCTTAAGCGCAAGTCCCGCAATGGAGAGTATGATGAGCGGCCAGAAGGTTTCGGAAAGCGCAAGAGGCTCGCCGAAGATCAGCTCAATAAGTCCCTCGGTACCCCAAGTTCTTACCGTGAAGATATCGAAGTTATTGAGCATACCGCGCATAGAGGAGCTGAGTGCTCTGTGAGGGATAACCATCGTAAGCACAACAAGACCCATAACGATGTTGTTGCCCTTGAACTTGAACTTTGCAAGACCGTAGCCGATAAGGCAGGAAATAAGGGTCTGGATAAGTGCGCAAAGCAATGCAAGAAGAAGCGTGTGCCAAAGCGCATCAAGGTAATTGTTTTCGGTTATGATGTACTTATAGGTATCAAGGGTGAAGTTCTTGGGAATAAGCGAAACGGTGGGGTCTACGATGTCCTCTTTAGACATGAACGATCCTGCGATTCTTGCGAAGAAGGGATAAAGGATTACGTAAGATACGCCAAGCATAAGGATGAAACGGAATACGTTTACAGCAGCCATGATCCAGGTGTTTGAAGCCTTGATCTTCTGCATCATCCTTTCCTTAAAGGTAAGCTTGCCCTCGTAGTCAACATGTATTTTATTCTTCGTTTCTTTGGTTATAACGGGTGTATTATTTGCCATGCTGCTACCTCCTTTAGTCCTCTCTTCTCTGGTAGAAGACGAACGTTCCCGCTACGCCTGTTACCGCGGCGATGATAAGCAAAATGATAAGGAAGTAGATCCAATACATTGCCGAAGCCTTATACTGGTTCGAATTTGCTACACCGTCGATGAAGAGGATCATTTTATTCTGCGATCTTGTAAGAGCGTCTATGATCGTATAGAATGCATTTACAAGAATGATGGGGGAGATCATCGGGAAGGTAACCTTCCAGAAGGTTTCCCAGCCGGTTGCACCGTCGATACGGCACGCCTCATAAATGGAGGGGGAGATCGACTGAAGACCTGCAAGGAAGATAAGCATCTGTACGCCCGAATAGTTGATGATCTTATAAACGTCGTTTACAAGAGATACAACGTAGGTTACAAGCTCGCCACCAACCTTCATATCCGCGAACAGCGCCTGAACGTCAAGCACGGAAATGATGTCGTTTGCTCCGCCTCCGCCGGAACCGTCGTTAATACCGCCCTCGGTGGAGTTGATGAAGGAGTTGGATGCGTTGATAGTCTCCATAATACCCGTAGAAACTATAACGGGAAGGAAGAATATCGCACGGAATGCTGCTCTACCAAGCATTTTCTGGTTAAGAACAACTGCTATGAACAGTGAGAAGATGATTACTGCGGGAACCTCAAATACAAGCTGCTGAATACCTGCGCCAAGGCTGGTTACAAAGCCCGTATTATCGGTGAATGCCTCGATATAGTGGGTGATGCCTACAAACTGATAGTACATCTTTGTGGGATCTCCACCGGGAGGCGCCTTAGCGGTATCGCTAAGGCTGAGCCAGATGGAATCGAGAAGAATGGGAAGGTAGATAAGAAGGAATCCTACTATGAAGGGAAGAACGAACAGATAGCCTGCGTTTGCCTTCTTAGCATCGAGGGATGCCTTTTTTCTGCCGCGCTTGATAAATCCGTTACGGTCAAGCTCAGAGGACTCAATGGTAGGAGCGCTTACGCCACTGCCGGCGGTTTCCTCGGCAGCTGCCGCGGATTCAATTACGTTTTCAAGTAATTCACTCATTTTCCGTCCTCCTTATCCTATTCTTACGTACTCGTACATACCGAGCGTGTATTCATTGCCGTTACCAAGGTTTACGTTAACCTCGTAAATGTTGTAGTTGAGTATGAACTGAACGGTATCCGTACCGTTGGAGTAGGTTACAAGCACGATATTGTTAATATCACTTGTGAAATCGGTGTACACGTAGTCAGGATCGGTTGCAACCGAGTTGGAGAAGAAGGAGTACTTCGACTCATAGTCGGTCTCGGAAACGGTAACCACGTAGTCATCGCTACCCTTTGCGGGATACTCTGCAGCATACTTTGCAGCGATCGCGTTGATCTGCTCTACAAATGCAGAATCAAGCTCTGCGATATCGATACGGGAGATCTCGGCGAACTGTGCAAGAAGCGCATCAACGTCAAGCACTACGGTAAGGTTTACACCGTAAGCATCCGCATTGCTTGCAAGATCATCGTATCCGTTGTCAATAGCCTTTTCGATGCTGATCTCAAGCTCTTCAAGGAACTCTGCCTCAAGAACCTTTCTGTTTGCATCCATTTCCTCGCTCTCGATGATACGCTCTGCAAGGATGATGCGGTGATCAACGATCTTGTAGCCCTGAAGATCACCTATAGCAGCATTAAGCTCGGTATAGGTAATAACCATATCCTGATACCAGGTCTGATAGTCAACGCCGTAATACTCGTTGAGCATCTCATCCTCCTTCATGAAGGTGGAGTTCTGATAGCAAAGGATGTAGTAGGGGCTTGCACCGGACTCGATAGCACGAAGAAGATCGTACTCGGGAGCACCGGAGTAGTTAAGAGGTGTACCTGCGTAGCTCTTGGAGCCGTGAAGCACCATACCTACGAAGGGTACTGCATAAGAGGAATATCTGAAGTGGCTTGAATCAAGCGCTACGTTCAAAATGTGAGATGCGTACTTAACCGAGTAGATATTACCGATGTCAACCATTACCTCATAGCCGTTCTCGTTAACCATTCTGTCAAGAACAGAGGTAACGTAGTTCTGAGCATCGTCACGGTTGATAGGCATATCCTCATCAAAGTTGGAGTTGAGTGCGGAGCCCATCGTTGCAACCGAGATGGTATCGATATCATACTTGGTGTACTGCTTTTCAAACTTGGTATAAAGTCTGTCAAGCGCCTCGGGGTTGATTACGAGCGTATAGTAGCTTACGTACTCACGGCTGATGGAGCTGTACTCCTGCTTGGATGCATAGCGGTTATCAACCATTCGGGATACGTTGCCGCGGATGGTAATACCGTCAAACATCTCGGTGTAGTTGATGTACATAAAGTCGTAATCGGGATAGATACCGAGAGTCTTACCCTCGGACTCATAGGACTTGGAGGTTTCAAGGAGTCTGTTAAACGCCTTCTTACCGCCGCAAGCTCTGTCCCATCTTACCTTGGTGGGATAGGTGTTGTAAAGACCGCCGTTGCCGAAGCCGGTGAGACGGAAGTTTACGGTATTGATCTGTTTGATCTCGCTCTTAAGAGCCTCATACTTCTCTGCATATGCAAGATAGTCAGCCTCAAGCGCAAGGTACTTATCGCGCAGGTCCTCACGGTCGGAATCCTCTGCCATAACACGTGCATTCTCTGCGAGTGCGATGTACTCTGTTATCTTGGTCTCAAACGCCTCTGTTACCTTTGCAACGTCGGTGATCTCGCTGAACATCGTTGCAACGTCATCAAAGGTGGTAAGCGCAAGCTTGGTGGTTACGGGGAACGAAAGGATCTTCTTTACGATCTCCATAGAGCCGAGAGCCTCGATGTAAAGAG
>JAZRLU010000074.1:0-1691 GCA_045647045.1 Eubacteriales bacterium | reverse complement strand
CGAGCTTGATCTTGCCACGCTTGGCAAAATGACGTTTGCCGAGCCTGATACGGAGGCATTTACATTGCTTTCACTTGCCTTTGAGGCGGCAAGGCAAGGCGGCGGAATGGGTGCCGTTCTCAATGCCGCAGATGAGGTTGCGGTAGCAGCCTTTCTCGGCGGTAAAATCGGCTTTACCGATATTTTTGATACGGTAAGCAGAACATTTGATAAAATGCAAGCGGCAAAGAACTCTTTCGCGCTTGACGACATTATAGCAGCAGACATAGAGGCAAGGGCGGTAGCCGATGCCATAGTTAAGGAGAAAATTCATTGAATATAGTAATTACGGTACTTTCATCCGTTCTCGTTTTTGGTTTTCTTATTTTCATTCACGAGTTCGGCCATTATATAACGGCGCGCGCATTTCATATAACTATTGAGGAATTCTCAATAGGTATGGGGCCTCGTCTTATATCCTGGGTTTCAAAGCGCAGCGGAATAAGGTATTCCATCGCGCTTCTTCCCATCGGCGGCTTTGTTGCCATGCCGGGCGAAAACGGTGAATATAACGCAGATGCAGAGGATGACGGTGCGGAGGATCCCTACCGTGACGATCCCAATACCTTCGGCAAAAAGCCCGCGTGGCAAAGATTTATAGTAACGGCGGCAGGCGCGGCGGTAAATATCACGGCAGGCTTCCTTGCTATGATACTTCTTACCTCAATAACCAATATAGGCGATACCACCGTTAAGGCATATCACACCAAGGAGTCTCTTTCCGAGGCATACGGTATGGAGATAACCGAGCTTTCGTGCGATAGCGGCCTTGCCGTAGGTGATAAGATCCTTGCGGTAGACGGTAAGCGAGTTCGTATTCTTGACGAGCTTTCGTATGAGATAATGAGAAGGGGTGATGAGCCCGTTGATATCCTCGTTGAGCGCGGCGGTGAGCAGATGCTTATTGAAAACGTGGTGTTCCCGCGCCAGAATGCAGAGGGGCAAACCTTCGGTATTATGGATTTCAAGGTAGCAAGGGTAGAGAAAAACGTAGGCACGGTGCTTAGCTATTCCTGGTCAAAATCCGTGCTTATCGTAAGAATGTGCTGGGAGTCGATATACGATCTTATAACCGGCAGATACAGCTTTACCGCGGTATCCGGCCCCGTAGGCATATCAAGCGCAATAGGCAATGCCGTTACTCAGGGATTTAGCACGCTTCTTTATATCACCGTGCTTATAAGCATAAATCTCGGTGTTATGAATCTTTTGCCCGTGCCCGCACTTGACGGTGGCAGGCTTATAGTTCTTATAGTGGAAATGATCACACGCAAGCGTATGCCCGCTAAGGTTGAGGGTATGATAAACGGCATAGGTCTTGCACTCCTGCTGCTTCTTTCCGTGGTGGTAATGATAAAGGACGTTATACAGCTGATAATATAAAAGGAATAAAAAATGGAAAGACGCTTAAGTAAAGAGATACGTATAGGCTCTGTGGCGATAGGTGGCAATAATCCTATAGCCGTACAGTCTATGACAAATACAGATACGCATGACGTCCCGGCAACTCTTGCGCAAATACGCCGCCTTGAGGCTGCGGGGTGCGATATAGTGCGCCTTGCCGTACCGGATGAGGCTGCTGCAGATACCTTCTGTGCCCTTAAGGCAGAGGGGGTAAAGGTGCCTCTTGTTGCAGATATACATTTTGATTA
>JAZRLU010000073.1:0-2660 GCA_045647045.1 Eubacteriales bacterium | reverse complement strand
GGCACCACGGCACAGCTTGTTGATATTTCCGAGGGTGCACTCACCGTTGCGGCAAGAAACGCCGCGGCAAACGGTGTTTCGCACAGAGCTCGCCTTGCGTGTGCAGACGTTCTGTCGCACGTCATAGAGGCACCGGTGTATGCCGTGCTTTCTAACCCACCCTATATACGTAAGGAGGTATACGAGGGGCTGGAGCCGGAGATCTTTCACGAGCCGCGCATTGCCTTTGTTGCCGAGCGCGAGGGGCTTGAGTTTTACGAGAGGATAACCGAGCTTTATGCGCCGCATATAGCCGAGGGCGGCTTTATAGCCTACGAGATCGGCTACGATCAGGCGGATGCAATACGTAAAATAGCCGCGGATGCAAGCCTTTCGTGCGAGCTGCTATACGATCTTGGCGGCAACGTGCGCGTTGCGGTATTGCGCCGTTAACAGTATTGCGTATCGCGTCATATATTGACCGTGAGGTGATTTATATGACGTCTTGTGATCTTGATTTCTTCATCCGCGGGCTTTATCCGCCCTCGGGAGAGCTGCCCGTTGCACTCGTTTTCGGTGGCAGGGGCTATGAAAGTGAGGTCTCCGTTTCGGGGGCGGGCGGTCTTGTTGCCGCCGTTTGTTGCCACCGTGCGGTGCTTCCGATATTCATCGCGCGTAGCGGTGAATGGTATATATACACGGGCGGTGCGGAGAAAATAGCATCTCCCATGCCGCAGGATATGCTTTATCCCACGTACCCCGTCACTATTTCGGGCGAGAGCGGATTTCTCGTTGACGGTAGGGTGCTTTCGGTAACGGGCGCCTTCGTGCTTTTGCACGGTGACTACGGTGAGGACGGTACGGTGCAGGGCGCATTGGTAAGCGCGGGTATTCGGCTTATAGGCACGGATACCGTGGCAAGCGCTGTTTGCATAGATAAGTCTTACACAAAATGGATCGCGGCATCCCTTGGTATTCCGGTTTTGCGCTGTGTTTGCGCGGATGCGCGTATCGGCGGTGCGGACGTGGAGAAAATATGTGATAGCATCGAGCGCGAGATAGGATATCCCGCATTTGTCAAGCCCGCGCGGCTTGGCAGCTCTATAGGTGCTTCCCCCGCGCAAGACCGCCTGCAGCTTAAGCGCTCCGTTACGGCAGCGCTCGCACTTTCACCGCGCGTTATGGCAGAGCCGATGCTTACCGATAAAAGGGAGCTTGAATGTGCCTATCTTTCGCTTGGCGGTGCTGCGGTAATATCCGATGCGGGCGAGATCGGGATAGACGGATTTTATTCCTTTGACGAAAAGTATTCGCAAACGACACGCGCGCACCCAAGTGCCGCGGCAAAGCTGCCGCAGGGTGTAAACGATACCGTAAAAAGATACACGCGCCGCCTTGCAGCGGCACTCGGTATAGACGGTACTGCGCGCTTTGATTATTTTCTTTCGGGTGATACCCTTTATTTTAATGAGGTCAATACCGTGCCCGGTATGACCGCATCAAGCCTATACCCCGCAATGCTTGAAAAAAGCGGCATATCGCTCTCCGCTCTTGCACGTATGATAGCGCAGGGGGCGGGGAAATGAGGGTAGGCATATTTGATAGCGGCAGGGGCGGGGCTCTTGCGTTTGAGTATTTCAGGGCGCTTGCCCCATCGGTAGATACCGTGCTGTATCTTGATAGGGAAAACGCGCCGTACGGTACAAAAACGGTAAATGAGCTTATCCCCCTTGTGTGCCGCGATATAGATCACCTCCGCAGCCTCGGCTGCAGCCGCGTGCTTATGGCGTGCTGCACGGCAAGCACGGTGTTTCCGCTTTTACCGCAGGAATACAGAGAGGGAACGGTTCCGATAATAGAGCCCGTGGCGCGCGCCGCCATAGGGGCAACCAAAAACGGCAATATAGCCGTTATATCAACCGAGGCAACGATGCATAGCGGTGCATTCGTTAAGGCTATCGGCGGCATTTCGGCGGCGGCGGTGCATTCCTTTGCATCGGGCGCGCTTGTCACCCTTTCCGAGCTTTATGCGGAACGGGCGGCGTGTAACAGCACGCTTTACCGCACCGCAGAGGCGGAGCTTATGCGCATTTCCTCATCGGGCGCGGATACGCTTGTGCTCGGGTGCACGCACTTTTCGGCGTTTTACGAAATGGCATCGCGCATAACGGGTATGGCGGTAATAGATTCGGCACGCATAGGTGCCGCAGCTCTGCACGCTTCGGTAGCGGCAGAAATTTAAATTTGAGTAAAAAGGTTTTGCGGCGCTTGCCGCAGAAAGGATGTATAAATGGCAAAGTACAGAAGAGGCAGAATAAACGACGCGGTTGCAGAGGCACTCGCGGTTGCAATAGGTGAGGTAAGAGAGCCTAAGGTAATAGACAATTTCGTAAGCATCACACGCGCAGAGGTAGCGCCCGACCTTAAGTATGCAACGGTGTATTTCTCCTGCATAGGAGATGCAAAGGAGGCGGCTATGGGCCTTAAGAAGTGCACGGGTATGCTCCGCCACTATCTTGCGGTAAACCTCAACCTTCGCATAACTCCCGAGCTTAATTTCGTTAAGGACGGATCGATAGAGCACGGCGCAAAGATCGCAAGGATCCTCGAAGAGATACACAAAAAGGACGAGAGCGCGGATGAGTGAGTATATATCGTTAACGGCAAGGGAGTGCGCGGAG
>JAZRLU010000072.1:0-2243 GCA_045647045.1 Eubacteriales bacterium | reverse complement strand
CCTTATACCCCCGGTACTGATCTTACACCTCTTCTTGATAAAATAGTAGAATATATCCCCGAGCCCGAGGGAGAAGAGGAGGACCCCCTTCAGCTTCTCGTTTCCTCTATCGATTACAACGAGTTCGTTGGTAGGATCGGTATAGGAAGAATAGAGCGCGGTACTATAAAGCAGGGTCAGGGCGTTGCTATATGCAACTACCACGGTGACGGAAAGTCGCGCCCTGCAAAGATCGTTTCCATATATCAGTTTGACGGACTTAAGAGAGTTCCCGTAACCGAGGCAAAGGTTGGCGATATCGTTTGCTTCTCCGGCTGTGAGGATATCTCTATAGGTGATACCGTATGCTCTCCCGCTTGTGTTGAGCCGCTTGAATTTGTAAAGGTAAGCGAGCCTACTATGGAAATGACCTTCTCGGTTAACGATTCTCCGTTTGCGGGCAAAGAGGGTAAGTTTGTTACCTCGCGCCATCTCCGTGCGCGCCTTTACAGAGAGCTCCTTCGTGACGTATCTCTCCGCGTATCCGACGGTGAGACCACGGATAGCTTCCGCGTTGCGGGCAGAGGAGAGATGCACCTTTCTATCCTTATTGAAAATATGCGCCGCGAGGGATACGAGCTTTGCTGCTCTAACCCCAGAGTGCTTTACAAGGAAATAGACGGTATAAAGTGCGAGCCTATAGAGAACGTTATTATCGACGTTCCCGAGATGTATATGGGCTCTGTAATGGAAAAGCTCGGTGCAAGAAAGGGTATTCTTACCGATATGCAGCTTCACGGCACGCGCCAGAAGCTCTATTATACCATTCCCACACGTTGCCTGTTCGGTTACAGAAGCGAGCTTCTTACCGATACAAGGGGAGAGGGACTTATTTCCTCTATCTTCGCAGGCTACGAGCCCTTCAAGGGTGAGATCAAGACAAGATTTACCTCATCCCTTGTAGCAAGTGAGAAGGGTATTGCAACCACGTACGGTCTGTTTAACTCGCAGGACAGAGGCCCGCTCTTTATCGGTCCTGCGACCCCCGTTTACGAGGGTATGATCGTTGGCGAGAATCCCAAGTCCGACGATATTGAGGTAAACGTTTGTAAGGAAAAGCATCTTACCGCTATCCGTTCCTCAGGTGCTGATGAAAAGCTTACGCTTATCACGCCCCGCCAGCTTTCTCTTGAGGAGGCTATTGAGTTCATCAATGACGATGAGCTTATCGAGGTAACGCCCAAGTCTATAAGACTTCGTAAGGTAGTGCTTGACACGCCCTCCCGTAAGCGTATCCAGGCGCAGAAGAGAGCGGCACTTAAGGAAAATAAATAATCGGGGCAGCTCGGCATATGCCGTGCCTCAAAATATGCGGCGCTTACCCTCGGGTGGCGCCGCTTTTATTGTATTAAGGGCATCAATGCTCTTTTGCTTGGTTGGATTTTGCTTAAGCTTCCCCCTCGGATAAAAGAGATCTGTTTTTGTATAGCACGGCACAGAGCGCCGCCAAGGAGAGGGCAAGTATTGAATATTTTACCGCGGCATAATCCGCAAGCTTATATATAACAAGCGCGCCTGCTATAATAAGGCACGGCAGCAGTATGGCGTAAGTGGGGCCCACAAGGCCTTTGCCAACCGCGCGTGAAGCCGCTACCGTGCCGCATACCGCAAGCACAAGAAAGCCCGCGGCACTTACCCCTGCGGCAAATAGCGCGCCAAGGCGCGGCACAAAAAGCCACGAGAGCACTACCGCAGCTATACCCACGGCAATTCCGCAAGCACAGGTGGCGCGCGTGCGCTCCTTTGCAAGAGATATGCTCGTCATTATCTGCGTGTGCGAAAGCGGCACGGTAGATGCCGCGGTGATAAAGGCTATAGGCAGCGCCCGAGAGTATTCCGGCGGCGCTATAAATGAGAGCAATATATCACCTACCGTAAGATAGCATATAATTAAAAGAGAATAAACGGTAAGGCACAGATTTACCACACGCCTGAGGGCATTTATATTTTCCGCGCGTACCTTTCGCATTACCCAAGGCGAGAGCGCCGCACTTATGCCCGAAAACACGGATGAAGGCGCAATGCCGAGCGTGTGCGCAACAGAGTATTCCGCAACGGCGGCAGTACTGTATCCGTGCGCAAGAAACAACCGCCCCGCTTGGGATATTGCCATAACGGCGGCGTAGTAGGGCAGCATTGGAATAGCAAGGCGAAGCAAAAGGCGTAAAATACCGCCCGCCCTTTTTAAAGCAGACGGTAGGCTT
>JAZRLU010000071.1:0-2163 GCA_045647045.1 Eubacteriales bacterium | reverse complement strand
CCTATCGTGGTTATATTATCGTTGATGGATATGCTCTTTACGCTGCCTCGGTAAGAGTACCAGGGGGTATCCGCATGCTTATCGTAGTTAAGCATTATATTGCTGTGATCGCCGCCGCCTACAAGAAGCAAGCCGCTTTCCTCATCAAATACCCACGCAACTCGGCGCGTTGTTCCGCCGCCCTTGATGTTGCTCCAATAAGCACCGCCTGTATACTTGGAATAATCAAGGCCGGTAAGATTTGCATAAACTCTGGCATTTTCTGTGCCGCGCAGAGAATCCATACCCTTGATAAGGGGCTCTATACCCTGCGATGCATCGCCCCAAAGCTCCTCGGGAGTGCCCTCGTAGAAGATGTAAAGCAAATGCAGGCATCCGCTGAACGCATCTGCCGATATCTCGGTAACGCTCTTCGGAATATCAATGTAGGTGAAGTTGGTGTACGGATCGTTTTTGTTAACGATATCGGTAAAGGCATAGTCACCTATATAGGTAACGCCGTCCGAAATTATAACGTCTACGATATTGGTTGCACGGTTATGCCAGGGGGCAGAGGTAACTCTCTCAAAGTCCCAAAGCGCACCGTCGGGATTATTCTCGTCTATCTTGCTTATGGTAAGCACGCCGCGCTTGATCGCCCATTTAAGGTTTTCGCCGCAAAGGTCGCCTCTGTCACCTATAAGCTTAAGGTCCTCTGTAAGAACCGTTCCAACGGTCATATCGTAATACTTACCGGAAACAGCCTCCTTCCAGCCGGCATAGCCGTAGCCTTCAAACTTAAGCGAATCCTTTGTTGCAACGTGATGCTCCTCAATACCGGTATCAACGTCTACGTAGTCTACCTTGAAGGGTACCTTAAGACCGGTGCCGGAAAGATACCAGATAGTGTAATACCACTGCTTGATATTTCCGTTTTCGTCATAATACCAGTACGGGCCGGGCTCTGCGGGCTCTTCATCAGAGATGAAATAGGTGTGCGCAAGCTCGTTGATCCAGAAGTTATCGATGTAGATCTGTATTCTGTCGTACTGCTCCTCTGTACCGATGTAATAAGCGGATGAGATGTTTACGCAATCCTTGAATGCGCTTGAGCCGAACTTCATTATAGTGTCGGTAAGCACTACGGTGGAAAGCTTATAGCACTGATAGAATGCACCGGGCTGAATGATCTCAAGACCGGGGTTAAAATTAAGATGCACGATCTCGTTACATCCGTGGAACGCGTGCTCGCCGATCGTACGGAGTGACGAGGGGAATACGATATTTGCGATGCTGGAGTTATAGAATGCACGCTCACCGATGTGAACGATCGTTTCGGGTAAAACGATATCGGTAATGCTTGTGAAGCCGTAAAATGCGCAGTCTGCGATCGTGGTGATGCCCTCTGCGATCTCGATCTCGGTTATCTGCATATAGTGCGAGCGCCACGGAACGTCCGTATCGTACTGAAGGAACTCATACATAGGTCCGTTGCCCTCGAATATGAGCTTCGTTCCCTCTATATGCCAGCTTACGTCTCTGCCTGCCTTGGTACTGTCTCTGTCACAGTATACCGCTACGGATCCAAGGGGGATCTTTGTGTAATCCATAGGCTGAGAAAGCGCCTCATCGGTATAGAAATCGGAGAAATGGAAGCCGTGATGAAGGTACTCGTTTTTGGTATTTATCTGCTTTTCGGTAAAGCCGCGGTAAGCATCAACCTTCTGCCTGAAAACGTACTCGCCCGAGTAGTAGTAGCTGACGGTGTGGAAATACTTGCAGTATACGTTAAAGGATGAGGTAACGTCTGCACGGAAGTCCACAAGCTGCTCCTCTGCAGCGGCGGTGCTGTCTACACTGTCAAGATCGATATTGTCGGTAAGATACATACCCTGATAGGGCGAGCCGTTTGAATACGTAAGCGCATCCTTTTCGTCAAGCTGCTCCTGGCTGAAGAAGCCAACGCGTGAATCAATCTTCTGTGTGAGGATAACGGCATCACCGTAATAGTATTTGATGATATATGCCTGACGGCAGTATACGTTTATATCGGACGTGACTTCTGCATTTTCAAGAGAATACAGAGTTGAGAAATCCGTTTTCAAGGAATACTCGTTAAACGAATGACCAAGCTCGGAAAGCGCTGCTTTTACCGAAGCGGCATCAAGCGATTCGCCGGGGGTG
>JAZRLU010000070.1:0-2487 GCA_045647045.1 Eubacteriales bacterium | reverse complement strand
CGATACCTGCCTTACCGTCAACAACGATAATAGCAGCGTCTGCAGCTCTTACACACTGTCTTACCTCAGCCTCAAAATCAAAGAAGCCGGGGGTATCAAGAATATTTATCTTTGTACCGCTCCAGAGCATGGGTGCCATCGCTGCGGAAACGGAATATCCTCTTTTAATTTCTTCAGGATCGTAATCACACACGGTATTTCCGTCGGCAGTAGTGCCAAGACGGTCGGTGAGTCTTGAGATGTACAGCATTGACTCAGCAAGAGATGTTTTTCCTCCTCCGCTGTGTCCGAGAAGTGCTACGTTTCTAATGCTTTTGGTGAAAACCTTTTCCATAATTGAACTCCTTTGGTATTGCGTTGATGTAAAAAATACATCACTTATACCTATTATACATCAATTATTTACCAAATTCAATAACTTCCTTTGAATAAACAGTCTATTGAATGTAGAAATTCAAGATCGGAATTTGTGTTATTTGCACAAAAATGCCCCTGCGAACATAAAATCGCAGGGGTATTTGCTTTAATCAGCCTTTTTCATTTTCATACATGCAAGTGCATCGTAGATGTTGTTAACACCTATAAGACTTGCTCCCTCGGGAACCGTAAGCGAGGGCGTTATGTTCTTTTGCGGAAGAACTATCTTGGTAAAGCCAAGGCGCACAGCCTCCTTTACCCTGTAATCTATATGCGATACGGCGCGCACCTCACCTGCAAGACCGATCTCGCCGAATGCTATAAGCTCATCGGGAATAACTCTGTCTGTAATACCGCTTATAAGTGCCATCGCTATAGAAAGATCCGCGCTCGGCTCGTCAAGCGTTATGCCGCCTGCAACGTTAACGTAAACGTCGTTTTCGTAGAATTTAAGATTCATTCTTTTTTCAAGAACGGCAATAAGCAAGGAAAGCCTGTTGTGGTCGAATCCGTCTGCGGTACGCTTGCCGGTAGGAAATACGGTTTTCGTCACAAGTGACTGTATTTCCGTGATTATAGGTCTTGTGCCCTGCATAACGCAGCCTGCGCAAGATCCGCTTGTGTTTTTTGGGCGCTCTGCCATTACAACCTCGCTGGGGTTGGGTATCTCGGCAAGCCCGTGATCGCGCATTTCAAAAACGCCGATCTCGTTTGTTGATCCAAAGCGGTTTTTAATGGCGCGTATTATTCTGTATGAATTCGTTCTCTCTCCTTCGAAATAAAGAACGGCATCAACCATATGCTCAAGAAGCTTGGGACCGGAAATACCGCCTTCCTTGTTTACGTGACCTACAAGAAATACCGCCGCACCGCTTGTTTTTGCATAGTTTATCAGCGTAAGCGCGCCTTCCTTGACCTGCGCTATACTACCCGGGGCGGATGCTACGTTTGCGGAGCATACCGTTTGCACGGAGTCCATTATCACAACGTCGGGCTCTATGCGCTCACACTCTGCGATAATTGCACCAAGATCGGTTTCGCAAAGCAAAAAGATCTGCTCTCCCGTTATTTTAAGGCGCTCTGCGCGGAGCTTAAGCTGACCGCTTGATTCCTCGCCCGAGATATAAAGCACGCGGCGCGTTTTTGAAAGCTCGCGGCATATCTGAAGCAGCAGGGTTGATTTTCCTATTCCGGGCTCGCCCGAAAGAAGAACAACAGAGCTGTCAACAAGTCCGCCGCCAAGCACGCGGTCAAGCTCGGACATTCCCGTGCCTGCCCTGATATATTCGGGAACGGAAAGCTCCGAGAGTTTTTCTGCCTTGTTTTTCGTTGCGGTCCTTTTTGAAGAACCGTATTTAGACGTATTTTCTGCAAGCTCTATTTCATCGAATGAATTCCAAACGGAGCATTCGGGGCATCTTCCAAGCCATTTTGGTGATGTAGATCCACATTCTCTGCAAACAAATGTGATTTTTGGTCCTTTCATTTGAAACTCCTTTTATCACTTCATATATTCTATAATACCACAAAGAATTGCAAAACTCAATTCCTTTTGATAATCTTTTTGCGAAAGTTTTTCGCATTCATCCGGCGTTGATAAAAATCCGCATTCCACTATAACGGCAGGTACCGTTGTATTTTCGAGCAAATATAATCCGTCGCCGCGCTTTACCGCGCGCTTGTTTGATGGCTGTAGCCTTGCGGCTACGCTTGACTGTATTGCCACGGCAAGGCGCTCCGAGCCGTCGGATACACCGTAATATGCTTGTAATCCGCGGCAACCGGGCGATCCGTAGGAGTTCATATGTATGCTTATGAAAACGGCATCGGGCGTGCTATTTGCTATTGCAACCCGATTTTTAAGATCGCATATCTTCCGCATACCCTTTATGTTTTCTTCTTCCTTATAAAGCAGCCTGTCATCCGTACGGGTAAGCACGCTCGTATATCCCGCTGCGTTAAGATATTCGGCAAGCTTAAGCGAAACGGCAAGGTTAAGATCCTTTTCGTACACTCCGTTTGTGCCTATGGCGCCGCAGTCCTCACCGCCGTGACCTGCATCGATTATTA
>JAZRLU010000069.1:0-7691 GCA_045647045.1 Eubacteriales bacterium | reverse complement strand
ATATTTGCCCTGCTGAAAATTCGGTAATTTGCTGCTTTACTCAAGCTCGGTACACTTTTTAGTGCTCGGCTTATAATTTATTTTTTAGTAAATTAGGCAAGGCTTCATCTCACTTAAGCTCGGTATACACCGCGCAGGCATCTTCTTTAAATGCTTTTTATCACGAGTGTAAAAGTAAATAATATCAAGTACAGCACGTACCGAACGTGCAGGCGTGAAAGCAGCACAACGGTGGCACCGTGCTCTTATTATCAAGGCGCGAGTATATCGTTTACAAAAGACAGTAACGATGGCATAAGAAGAACTATTGCTACAGCAACAACAAGAATAAGGGCGCAGCTTAAAACGGTTTTGATAACCGAGCCGTTGCCGGACGAATAAACGTAGCTTGCGTACTCTTTTTTGTCCTCGGGAATGAAAATTTTTTCGTTTGAAGCATCAATTTCACCTATAGAAAGTGAGTCAAGCACCGCTTTACGCTCTGCGGGAGGTAATCTTCTTGCCTCCTTGCGCTTTTTCTCAGCTTCCATATATTCCTCATACGTTTGGCGCTTAATGCCCACTACGGCGATAATTTTGCTTATTCTGCCGTCGTTCTTGCTTATAAGTGATTTGATACCGGCATTATCGGCAAGACCGAGCTCAGAGAGCGTTTTTGCACCTTCCTCGGAATAAGCCTCTATCTTCATAAGCTTTCTTATAAGCAGCGTAAGATTCATCTGGTTGATGCTTACGATAACGCAGCCGATGATCAAAGCAGCGAAAAACAAAAGAATAAGCTTATTTATCTCAACGTCGATACCGATATTTTTATAGTCCTTAAGGTTAAGACAGATAAAATCGTTATAAAAATCCTTTATAAGATCCATTATTGATCCTCATCCAAAAAATCAGATCCGCAAATAGACTTAAGAAGATCGTCAAGATCCTCGTTATCCTCATAAAACAGAGTGATACACTTGTTTCTTCCCTTTCCCTTGATCTTTACAACTCTGCCAAGGTGAGACTGTATCTTAAGCTCCATCTCGCGGAAGTAATCAACTATGGGAAGCTCGTCCTCCTCGTCAACGTCGGGCTTGATCTTAAGGTTATTCATCTTCTTAACCTCTTCTTCAAGCTGGCGCACGGAAAGATCAAATTCAACCGTTTTGTTTGCAAGAACAAGCATATTCTCGCGGTTCTTAAGACCGAGAAGGGTTCTACCGTGACCTGCGGAGATATCTCCGTTTGCCACCATTTCAAGAACGTCCTCGGGAAGGTCAAGAAGACGGGTGGAGTTTGCAATAGCACTTCTCGACTTTCCAACACGCTCGGAAAGCTCCTCTTGCGTCATACCGTACTCCTCTGCAAGTGCACGGAATGCCATAGCTTCCTCAATGGGGTTAAGATCCTCTCTCTGTATATTCTCTATAAGAGAAAGCTCTGCAACCTTTCTGTCATCCTTATCAAGGATAACTGCGGGGATCTCGTCAAGTCCTGCAAGCTTGCTTGCGCGGAAACGGCGCTCACCTGCAATTATCTGGTATCTTCCCTCACCGTATTCTCTTACAAGAATAGGTTGAAGAAGACCGTGCTCCTTAATAGAGGAAGCAAGCTCTTCAAGAGCATCCTTATCAAAATATTTACGGGGCTGATCGCGCTTGGGATCAACAAGGGATATTTTAAGTACGGTTATTACGTTTTCACCTCCGGACTTTTCGTCAAGGGTGTTATCTAAAAATATAGCATCAAGGCCTCTGCCGAGTCCGCTGTTCTTCTTTCTCATTATTTACTCCTTATTATGGTAAAAATTGGAAATATAAGTTGTTTTTACGCCGCTTTGCGTTATATACGCATCATAAGCTCTTTTGCAACTGCCGCATATTCAAGAGAGCCTTTTCCGTAAGGATCGTGGTAGCAGATAGGCTCGCCGTATCCGGGTGCTTCCGAAATTCTTACTGTTCTTGAGATCGGAACCTTAAAAAGCTTATCCTCGTAATACTTCTTAAGCTCGGAAACTACCTGATTTGTAAGGGTAAGTCTTCCGTTGTACATTGTAAGAAGTATTCCTACAATGCGAAGCTCGGGGTTAAAGAGCTGATGTATTCTTTTTATGGTGTTAAACAGCTGCGACATACCTTCAAGCGAGTAGAATTCGCACTGCATGGGGATAACAACACCGTCAGATACCGAAAGAGCCTTTACGGTAAGCATACCGAGCGAGGGGGGACAATCAATAAATACGTAATCAAAGTCTGCTGCAATGGTCTTTATTGCATCCTTTATGTAATCTATCTCTGCCTCGCCTGCCTCTTGGAGATCGTGGAGCTCAAGCTCTGCACCTGCAAGATCAATATTTGCGGGGATAGCCGAAAGATTCTTGAATTTCGTCTTTATAACGGCATCGCGAATATCGCACTGACCGATAATAACCTCATATATAGTCTTTTTTATCTTGGATTTTGAAAGACCAATGCCACTTGTGGCATTTCCCTGCGGATCCATATCTATCATAAGAACCTTTTTGCCCTTGTTGGCAATCTGTGCTGCAATATTAACGCAGGACGTAGTCTTTCCTACGCCGCCCTTCTGATTGGAAAAACAAACGATTTTTCCCATAGAAGCCTCCTTTTTTGTTTTTGATCGGGGTTTTAAGCGCTATTTTGAGTTTTTTGTTAATTGCTTTAAAAGAAGCTTAATGTAAGTAAAAGTATACCGAACACTAAAGCTGTATCCGCACCGAGGCATACGTTAAATTAATGAGCCGGAGATATACCGTCGCACGCATTATTATGTACGCGCACGTATGCGCCGCCACAGGCGCGCCTGCACCCGATAAATATTGTTATTTAGTATAATTATAACATTATAAGGCGAGAAATGTCAAGGTTTTATTTCAAAATATTACATTTTATATAAAAAATCGTGTTTTACCTAAAAACCCCTGAAATCACGCTGAAAATATGCAAAACACGGGTATAGAGTTCTACTGTTAAAAGCTTACTACTTTTAAAAAATACACATATTATTTTACTATCCGCTACGGTATCGGGCGCATAATCTAACGTATCATTAAATAGATCGTCCAACGCGCTTTTAGTGCAGCATTTGTCTTGCTTAACCTATGCTCACTGTTAGATACAAAATATAAGCTTTAAATAGAGTTTAAACCACTATTTTGGAATATGTTTTATTTATCGGACACCGTATTAGTTATTAAAATTTACATCAAGCTTGTATCGATTCAACACCGAAATTTACGCCAAATCATAGCAAAATTTTATTAAATATATTGTAAGCATAGCGCAAAACCTAAATTAGTCGACTGCCGCCAACACCGTTAAAACCCAATTAAATCCACATCAAAAAACATACTTATTTGATTGCTCCGTGGTTTTTAAGACGATTTTTAGGGTATTTTACCCCTATTTCATCACTCCGGAGTGGTATTTTACCTTCTTCCCTGCTATATATCACCGTCTCTGTTGGTGTATAGCCACCTTGTTTGTTACCTTTCCTTGCATCTCTCATATTCACCCCCCTGCCGTTTTAGTAGTTGTTTTTATTTTAGCCGGGTTTCGTAAATCAAATAAGAAATATACCGTAAAATGTCTCTCGGCGCTATATCCTACGCACCGTGTACCTAATTTATACCCAAATATGAGACGTAAAGAAAAATATATAATCAAATATACGGGCGGAAATCTTAAAACATCCCACGTTCGATACATATTTTTGAACTTATCCGCTAAATGATCTAAAACTTCTATACCTCCTATTTTAATATCTCAAAATTGTTAATCAACTTATCATAATCCATTTTTTGTTTCAAATGCAGATGTTTTTTGCTTAAATAGGTTATGTGTATCACTTGTTCAATGGTTATTTTATGAAAGTTTCACGTGAAACAAAATCTTCTTTACAAAATGAATAATGAAGTATGTTTCACGTGAAACATAAAAAACACGTTATTGTTTCACGTGAAACACTTAAAATATCACTTATAAACAATGTTTCATATGAAACATTTGAAAAAATAAAAAAATAAACGATTTATAATAAAAAAATGTGATGTTTCACATGAAACATCACACTATTATTGATAAAAATCTTGTCTTTGGCCAATTTATCGGTCTAACTATTGGATCTTTTTTATTTCAATTAAGGTTAATAGCGTGCATTTGAAATAGAGAGCTGTACATCTGATACCGTTTTTTAAGAATAAATTCAAAGTTTATTAGTTATGGTGAGTAGTGAATAAAAATTGAAACACCACTTGGAATCAATAATTAGAACAATTAAACAATTGTTTCACGTGAAACATTACAAAAAGCTCATGTTAATAGATAAAATCACACCCGAAAAAAGTGGTTGTTATAAATAAAAACAAAGCGATTTTTAAAAAAAATCTTGAATTTTTGAGTATTAAATGTGTGTTTCACGTGAAACATAGCGCGGTTCTAATATAAAAAATAAACATCTTACATCTGCAATTTTATAACAAGTGAATGATAATTACTTTGTTATCGTGAAAAAATAACCTAAATTTACAAATGTTCCACGTGAAACAATGTAAAAACCCTGAATAAAGTATAAAAAGATGATATTTATAGTAAAATAGTGCCTTTTTATACGTATATTTGATGTGTAACACTTTTTATGGGGTAAAAACACTAAAACATCCGGAAAAGTTGTGTTGATGAAAGACTTTAAAAATCCAAAAAAATAATTTATAGGACTCTAAATGGGGATGAAAATAGATATAAATGCTCTTTTTGTTATATATGCCGCGTTATGAGCGTTGAATTCACTTTTTATAGAAATATTTAAGCTAAAACGCATTATAAACGCTGCAAAAAAGAAAAAATAGAACTTATACACGGTATTCTTGTAAAAATATCTCTAAAAATACATACGTTGGGGAGCTCCGGTACAGAAAACCGATGAAGAACTCTAAAAAAACGCGCCTCGGAGACTATTGCACGAACTTTTGCGCCCCAAAATATACGTTTTGATCGAATATGCCGTATTTATCCCTGATAAGTTCGCTGTGAAAGGGCATTGTATATCGAGATGCTGAGCGCTAAATTTTGTGATTTTTGGCTAAAAATACGGCATTTTACCAATAATTACCATAAAAGCAGGATCTTTAAGCCTCTCCGTGTTTTTTAACCGATTTTTAATTGTAAAATTACCGAAAAATAATAGTGTTTTCGTAAAAACTAAACGCGCCATATTTTGCCTTTATATGTATAAAAATAACTTTAATGTGCAATAATATACTATAAAATTTTGTATAATTGTGCGTGGCTCAGAAATGAGAAATCTCCCGTACGGTGTTACGTACGTCAGATCAAGCTTATAAAGCTAAAAAACTTAATTTATTACAGAAAGATATAGTTATATAATATTTTTATCCCCAAAAAAGTACTTTATTCTTGACATTTTGCGGTTTTTATGATAAAATAGTATAGAGAAAAAACGCTGATACGATACTCCGTTTTTGTTTTTTTAAGAAATCTGCCGCCGATATTCCTTAAAAAGCGGCTGCGCGTTAAAAATTAAAATATACATTTTATTTGCATAAAATCAGAACATAGTAAAACGGGTATAAATTAGTAAATTTACGAAAAACACTAAAGAGGTTAATATGTCGGATATAAACAACAACGTACAGATAGAGGGCAGGGAGCAGAAGCCTGCAGCAGATATGTCTGCCCTTGTATTTGATAAAAAATACGCCACTAAAATACTTATTGTGCGCCACGGTCAAAGCCTTGGTAATGCGGTAAGGCGCTTTCTCGGTCATACCGATCTTGATCTTTCGGAGCTTGGATACGTTCAGGCACAGCGCACGGCTGATTTTTTGGCTGATGTAACAGTGTCGGCAGTATATTCAAGCCCTCTTATTAGGGCGATGAATACAGCCGCTCCTCACGCAAAAATGCGCGGCTTGGATGTTATACCGGCATGCGAGCTTAAGGAAATGCATGCGGGTGAGTGGGAAAATCTTTACGTAAGCGAAATTATAGAACGCTTTGGCGATATGTATCACGGTCCGTGGACAAAGGAATTCGGCGTGTTCACCATTCCCGGCGGTGAGAGCTGCGAGTCGGTGGCAAACCGTTTTTACGGTAAAATACTCGATATCGCAAGGGCGCATCAGGGGCAAACGGTGATCGTTGCGGCGCATGCCGCTGCTATCCGCTGCTTCTGGGGTAAGCTTGCAGGGCTTGATCCAAAAGATCTTGCGGCGGCATATCCGTTTCCGCAAAATGCCTCTGTTTCGGTAGTATATTTTGACGGTGAGAGGCTTATAGCAGGCGAATATTCGCACGATAAGCACCTTTTGGATATAGTATAAAGAAAAGATGAGCCAAGCAAAATGCAAAGCTCATCTTTTTGTTTATTCTTCCTCGCCCGTGATGGGATGCAAGCCCGTAAGGCGCTCAAATACTTCAAGCTCGTAGCAGGGGAAATAAATGCCGTAAAGCTCATCGTTTTTCACAAATTCAAGGATGTAATATGGCTTAAAGAAGATACAATCCATATTGTTTTTCACCATGCGGAATTTCTTGAAATTCTCGGAGTTGTGCGGCTCGGATTTGTTCCACTGAGGTATGGAGATCTTCTTATCCACACGGGTGATCCCGCGGAATTTTTCAAGCTCAAAGTCGTATCTTGAGGTAAGATCGGCAAAGCAAAGCTTTCCGCTTCTCTTAAATATCTTAAGCTCGAAATTGATGTACGGAGTTAAAGCAAGCGGGGCGGATTTCGGTACAATATCGCCGTTTTCGTGCTCTACGTAGTTGAAAAAGAGCACGTCAACGTCGGCAGCTCCCTGCGGAACGTCAAGCTCCTTATAGATCTTATCGGTAACGCTCTCGATCTCGTTAACAACGTTCTTGGCATCCTCACTGTCAAGCACCCTTTTCATTCTGCCGGTTGCGAAGATAGAGATCGCAACAAATGCCGCAACGCCAAGCACTCCAACGTAAAACGTCAAGGGCGATGCCGTGTAGGCAGCCGCAAAGCCAACGTCGCTTATAGAGTTCAAAAACGAGAGAATGCAAAATCCGCCAACAATAAGAAAAACAAATTGCAAAACCGTAACCGCCGTCGGCAGCTTCGCGCTCTTTATAGTGCTCTCCGCACGGTCGCCCGACTCGTTCAGCTGCTGCGACGTCTCGTCACTAACACTCGCCGCAATAAAGTCCTCGGCGTGTATCCGCTCGTTATTTTTATCATTCGTTATATCAATTCCGAAAACCGGCTTCATTATAGCCCTCCAGTATATTTTTTTCTGTAAACAATTATACCACACGTAAATCCGAAAGTCAATCGCGATATAAAATCATTCTCCACAAAAGAAAAAACTTCAAATAATATTGACATCCGCGAAAAAATATGTTATTATATCTAAGCGGATTTTGAGAAAAGCGCAAAAAACAATACGCAGGAATATTTCGGCTTTGCCGAAGATACTCGCCTCGGGCGAGTGTGCGAAACACAAATTTCAAAAAATACGCAGGCTTATTTCGGCGACCGCCGAATGTTGCGAACTGGATTCGTCTTTGACGAGCCACTTCGAACGCCCACGTATTCAATAAAATTTCATACGCAGGCTTATTTCGGCAACTTGCCGAATGTTGCGAAGTGGTCACAACGAGGCGGTCTTGAAAATTTGCAGTCGCGAGTTTCTGCAAAGTGCC
>JAZRLU010000068.1:0-1925 GCA_045647045.1 Eubacteriales bacterium | reverse complement strand
GACTTCGATCCCCTCCGAGATCACCTACGACCTTGAAGAGGCAAAGGCTGCTGCAAAGCGCATCGGCTACCCCGTAGTTCTCCGCCCCGCATTCACCCTTGGCGGTACGGGCGGCGGCTTTGCAAACAACGAGGCAGAGCTTGTTGAGATCGGTATGAACGGCTTTGCACTCTCCCCCGTGCATCAGGTTCTTATTGAGAAGAGCGTTAAGGGCTACAAGGAGATCGAGTTTGTGGTTATGCGTGACTCAAACGACAATGCGATCACCATATGCGGCATGGAGAATATCGACCCCGTTGGAGTTCACACCGGTGACTCTGCGGTTGTTGCTCCCATTCTCTCGCTTAACGATCACGATCTTAAGATGCTTAACAATTCCGCTATCAAGATCATCCGTGAGCTTAAGATAGAGGGCGGATGCAACGTACAGTTTGCTCTTAACCCCTACACCTCCGAGTATTACCTTATCGAGGTAAACCCGAGAGTTTCCCGTTCCTCCGCGCTGGCATCCAAGGCAAGCGGCTTCCCCATTGCAAGAGTTACCGCCAAGATCGCTGTAGGTATGACGCTTGACGAGATCGAGGTTGCAGGCACTACCGCAATCCACGAGCCGAGCCTTGATTATATAGTTGCAAAGTTCCCGAGATTCCCCTTTGACAAGTTTACCTCCGCGCCCAACCTTCTCGGCACACAGATGAAGGCTACCGGTGAGGTTATGGGAATAGGCTCTAACCTTGCAGAGTGCGTTCTTAAATCCGTGCGCTCTCTTGAGATCGGCGTATGCCACCTTCACCTTGCAAAGTTTGACGAGAGCACAACGGACGAGCTTAAGGCATACGTTACCGAATTCCGCTCCGATACACTCTTTGCGGTTGCAGAGCTTATTCGCCGCGGTGTGAGCCTTGATGAGCTTCACAAGCTTACCGCTATCACCCCCCTGTTCCTTGAATGCTTTGCAAGCATCACCGACATGGAAAACAAGCTTAAGGCAAACGTGGGCAGCGTTGAAGTGCTCCGCGAAGCAAAGGTGCTTGGCTTCTCCGATCCTTACGTTGCAAAGCTTTGGGGTATGAAGGAGATAGAGATTTCCGATATCAGACGCAGCGAGGGCATCAAGCCCGTATTCAGAATGGTTGATACGCTTCATTCCGGCGCGTACATCCCCTACTTCTACTCCTCCTACACCGGCGAAAATCAGTCTATACTTACAAACAAGAAGAAGGCAGTGGTTCTCGGTGCAGGTCCTATCCGTATAGGTCAGGGCGTTGAGTTTGACTACTCCACCGTTCACGCGGTTACCACCATCAAAAATTCCGGATATGAGTCCATAATCATAAATAACAACCCCGAGACGGTTTCCACCGACTATACCACGGCGGACAAGCTCTACTTTGAGCCCCTTACTCCCGAGGACGTTATGAACATCCTTGACTTCGAGACGCCCGAGGGTGTTATCGCATCCCTTGGCGGACAGACTGCGATCAACCTTGCAGATCCCCTTATGCGCCGCGGAATCCGCATCATAGGCACGGATTGCGATGCTATCGACAAGGCTGAAAACCGCGATATGTTTGAAAAGCTTCTTAAGGAGCTTGGCATTCCCCAGCCCGAGGGCAGAGCCGTTACCAAAATAGAGGACGGCGTTGCCGCGGCAAACAAGATCGGCTACCCCGTGCTTGTACGCCCCAGCTTCGTTCTCGGAGGCAGAGCTATGCAGATCGTTGCAAACGAGGAAATGCTCCGCAACTACCTCCGCACGGCTGTTGAAATAGACGAGGACAAGCCCGTACTCGTAGACAAATATATTTCCGGTAAGGAAGTAGAGGTAGACGCTGTTTGCGACGGCGAAAACGTATTCGTTCCCGGTATTATGGAGCTTGTTGAAAGAACGGGCGTACACTCCGGCGACTCTATTTCCGTATACC
>JAZRLU010000067.1:0-5118 GCA_045647045.1 Eubacteriales bacterium | reverse complement strand
GGGAGTTAAGCTTAAAGGTCTTCTTCATTCTTTATCAATCCTATATAGTCCTTGCCCTCACCTGTTATGCGAGATACAAGGGCATTGTATTCAGCCGCCGCGCGTGCATTTTTGCCGCCGCGCCTTGTGGCAATAATAAGTGTGTTTTTGGGTGTATCCTCGGGGTCTACAAGCTCGGTTGCGCTGACCTCGTAGCCAAGGGCAGAAAGGCGCTCAAGGCGCAAGGCATCCGTAAGCGTGTCGCAAAGTGCGCGCTTAAGCTTCGGATAGCGCGTAACAAAGGCAAGCTCGGGATAGCTTATCAGGCGAGAAAGCTCGCGCTGGCAGCAGGGGGTAGAGAGTATAACGCCCGCGCCAAGGCGCACCGCCGTGTCAAGCACGATATCCGTAGCAACGTCACACGCATGCAGGGATATTACAAGATCGGGCTTTATGCTCGGGGGCGTGTTGGTTATATCGTCGCACACAAAGTGCATACCGCTATAGCCAAGCTCGCTTGCGCGCTCGGCGCAAAATGCGATAACGTCGCGCTTAAGATCGATGCCGAGCATATAAACCTCGCGGTGGCGTATCGCGGTAAGATAGTGGTATACCGCAAAGGAAAGATAGCTCTTTCCGCAGCAAAGATCGTACACGTTAAGCCTGCCCTCGCGCGGGAGTCTTTCGTACACGTCCTCAAGGTATTCAAGAAATTTGTTTATCTGGCGGAACTTTGCCTGGCGCTTGTCGTGCACCCTGCCTGCCGCATCCGAGATGCCGAGGCTGATAAGAAACGCCTCGTCCCCCTTAAGTATGCGGCGCTTTTCGTTCATAAGCGCGCCAACGGCATTTTCAAAGCTCTGCGTGCCGCCGCTAAGGCGCTTGTAAAGCTTGTCCGTGCCGAGAAGCACCTCGCCCTTTTTCGTTCTTTTGTATTCGGCATCGCCTGCCGTGGTTATAAGATTTATCTGCGCGAACGCCTGCTTTTCTTCCTCGATAAGAGCGGCTATAGCATCACCGGGCAGGTTCTTTTGTGACACGGTATCGCCCACAAGCGAATATTCGCACGCAAGCATACGCCTGCCGCGGTGCTCAACAAGGCGCACCGAAAGCTTCAGCGCACCGTCTGCCACGGGCTTGGAGAAAACAAGCTTTTTGAGCGTGGAGGTCGATACCGCAAGCGCGGCAACTGTGGAAATATCCGTCATTACTTGCCCTCGCCGTCCGTCTCGGTATCCGTGGCGTCAGCCGTATCGGTAACGGTTGCATCGGTAACGGTTGCATCGGTAACGGTCGCAGCTGCAGCGGGCTTTTTGCCAAAGGAAAGCTTGCGCTCTGTGCCCTTGGATATTCTTACGATATTCTGTCTGTGGCAGTAGATGATTATGATCGCAATAAGTATCGTTATAAGTGATATCATACCGTCAAGCGCATTGTCAACACCGAGCACAAGGCGTGTGTGGCCCGCGATAACGATGGGGTAGAAGAAGCCCGCGGTGATAGAGCCAAGCGAAACCATCTTCGTTATTGCAACTATGATAACGAAAAGAAGGAAAAGAATGGCGAAATCGATAGGGGAGAGCACAAGCGCCATAGCCGCCGTGCAAAGCACGCCCTTGCCGCCCTTGAAGCCGTAGTATACGGGCAGAATGTGACCGATTATGGAGAAGAATCCGGCAATGTACGCCATAGGCATATCGCACCAAACCTTACCTATGCTGATGCCGCCAACGTAGCAAAAGCCGCCGAGAAATGCGCCGATAACGATGGAAAGCACGGTCTTAAGCACGTCACCGAGCAGGGTAAAGCCTGCTGCCTTAAGCCCGTAGGTGCGGAGTATGTTGGTAAGCCCGGCATTGCCGCTGCCGTGGCGTCTTATATCGTCCTTATAAAATATCCTTGAAACGACAATGGCGGAATTAACGCTGCCGAGAAGGTAACCTGCAAGGCTTGCGATAAGCGCAAAGCCAACAGTAAGTAAAACAAGCTGCCAGGACTCCCAAGCGTCCTTGGAGCTCGTGATGTAATACCAGAGACCGCCTTCATTAAGATTGAACATAATATCCTCCAAAACATAATTTTGCATTTTGATTATACATCATATCGCAAAAAAAGTCAACACAGTATATTGAATTTTACGCACGAATAAGTTATAATTAAATAAAAAAAGGAGAAAAGGCGAATGAAGGAAAGGATAAAGGCTGCATTTTTGCGATGCGGTATCGAATATTTTGCCGCAAGAGACTATAAGGAGCTTCGCGTAATAAATCCGCATCTTGAGGGGCGGCTTGGCTTTGTGCCCAACAGCGCCTTTATTTTTCTTATACCCTACTTTGTCAGCGAGGGGGAGAATCTTTCCACCTACGCCACCTCTCTTGACTATCACGCGGTGATCCGTATGCTTGGCGCGGATATCATATCCGCCCTCAGCGAGCTTTTCCCGGGGGCGCACTTTTTTGCCTCCGCCGACCACGCCCCGATAGACGAAAGGCACGCCGCCCTTACCTCATCTCTCGGCATCGCGGGCAAAAACGGGCTTATCATAAACGAGCGCTACGGTAGCTACGTTTTTATCGGTGAGATCATAACAGACCTACCCCCGTGTAGCATTTTCGCCACTCCTGCCGCCCCTGCCCGCACCTGTGACGGATGCGGCGCGTGCCTTGACGCTTGCCCCACGGGCATACTCGCAGGCAAGGGGTGCGAGTGCCTCTCCGAGCTTACGCAAAGAAAGGGCGAGCTTGCCGCGGAAACGGTAGAGCTTATGAAAAAAGTCGGCACGGTATGGGGGTGTGACGAGTGCCAGCGCGCCTGCCCCTACAACAAAGATCCTGCCGTAACCCCGATAGAGTATTTCCACCGCGAACGCCTTACCCGTGTATCACTTTCGGACATAAATGCAATGTCCGACGGGGAGTTTTCACGCCGCGCATACGCTTGGCGCGGACGCAAGGTCATCGTGCGCAATCTTGAAGCGGTGGGGGATGAAATATAAAATTTTGCGAGAAAATTTTTAAAACCCTTTACTTTTCGCGCATTATGTGATATAATACTACGAGCGTTGTATTTTTTATATAATATAAGGCAATCTTCATTTTTCAAAGGAACACCGTCAAAGTATGAACTGTCCTGTTTGCAGCTGCCCCGACTCACGTGTTTTGGATTCCCGTCCTTCTCAGGAGGGCAACAGCATCAAGCGCCGCCGTGAATGCCCCTCGTGCGGTAAGCGCTTCACTACCTATGAGGTAATCGATACGGTGCCGATCACCGTTATCAAAAGAGGCGGCACTCGTGAATTCTTCGATAAGCACAAGCTTAAGCTCGGCATCGAGCGCGCCTGCCAGAAGCGCCCCGTTGATCCGGAGGCTGTGGCAAGCTACGTTGAAAGCGAGCTTCAGAATTCAATAGCTACCGAAATAACAAGCAAGGATATCGGCGAGATGGTGCTTGCGCATCTTCGTGAGATCGATATCGTTTCATACATACGCTTTGCAAGCGTTTACCGCGAGTTTACGGATATCGATTCGTTTATGACCGAGATAAAAACGCTCAACAAGCGCAACCGAAAAAAGAACCGTGATGCGCAGTCATCCGGCGGAGGTGAAAATGGTTAAGAGCATGACCGCCTTCGGCAGAGCCACACGCGCAGGGGAAAAGAAGGATATCACAGTTGAGATCAAAAGCGTAAATTCGCGCTTCTTTGACTGTACCGTAAAGCTTCCCCGCAGCATGTCCTATCTTGAGGAAAAGGTTAAGGCGAGGGTACAGAAAAACGGTATAGCAAGGGGTAAGGTAGACGTTTACGTTACCGTGGATCAGCACGTGTCGGACGTTGGCGGAATATCCGTTGACCTTGCGCTTGCAAAAAAATACGTTGAGGCATTGCGCACGATGTGCGATGAGCTTAAGCTGAGAGACGATATAAGCGTGATGAGGGTTGCGGAAAACCGCGATCTGTTTACCTACGAGCGCCCCGAGTGTGACACGGAGGGTGAGTGGGATGAGCTTTGCGCCGTGCTTGACGAGGCGCTTGCATCCCACGCCGCCATGCGTGAGGCTGAGGGTGAGCGCGCACGTACCGATATCAGCGCAAAGGTAGAGCACATCCGCTCCCTTGCCGCGGAGGTTGAAAAAATATCGCTTACCGATACCGTAGGCTACCGCGATAAGCTTGAAGAAAGGCTTCGCAAGATCCTTGGTGAGACGGGCGTGGCGGTAGATGAAAACAGGCTTCTTACCGAGTGTGCCGTATGGGCTGACAAGATCGCAATAGACGAGGAGCTTGTAAGGCTTCGCTCGCACTTTGATGCGTTCTATGAGATCGTATCTCTCCCCGAGCCCTCGGGCAGAAAGCTTGATTTCCTTGTGCAGGAGATCAACCGCGAAACAAATACCATAGGCTCGAAGGCAAACAATGCAAAAATCGCGCGCCTTGTTGTCGATATGAAGGGCGAGATCGAAAAAATACGTGAGCAGGTGCAGAACATTGAATAACGTAAAATTCATCAACATAGGCTTTGGAAATATGGTTTCCGCAGGCAGAATAGTTGCGATAGCAAGCCCCGATTCCGCGCCGATCAAGCGCCTTGTTTCGGATGCGAAGGATGAGAATCGCGTTATTGATGTATCCTGCGGCAGAAGAACGCGCTCTGTTATCATAACCGATTCCGAGCACGTAATACTTTCCGCTATTCAGGCGGAAACGATAGCCAACCGTCTTGCAAACGATATTGCGGACGACAATGCGGAGGACGAGACCGAGGAAGAGGTCTGATTCCGCCCCAAAACAGAAAAACAAAAAACGGAGATATAAGAAAATGATTTACCCTACCATTAAGCAGCTTACACATGACGAATTTAACCGCTACGAGCTCGTAGTAGGCGTGGCAAAGTGCGCAAGGATCGTGACCGACGAGTACGTTGATATGAGACAGAAGGCGCAGAAGATGATCGATAACAGAGAGACAGAGAAGCCCCTTTCGGCTCTCCTTGATCCCGAGTTCAGAGATCAGAAGCCCGTTAAGATCGCTATCGCAAAGCTTGAGAGCGGCAGATTCAAGCTTTATCGCCCCGAAGAGGACTGATAGCCGCCGCATATGATAGCTGAGGTACGTCTTTTAGAGGTACCGTATCATCTTG
>JAZRLU010000066.1:0-7609 GCA_045647045.1 Eubacteriales bacterium | reverse complement strand
TACCAAATCCTTATGGTGGAAAGTACAGGGCTCGAACCTGTGACCCTCTGCTTGTAAGGCAGATGCTCTCCCAACTGAGCTAACCTTCCGTTGCGTGCTTAAGTATTATAGCAAATGTTTTTTCATTTGTCAATAGGTTTAGATAAACTTTTTTAAAAATCTCAAAATAAAATTTCAAAAAGGTATTGACAAACGCATTTGTTTGTGATAGAATATAGTCCGTTCGAAAGAGCATAGCGGAATTGTGTAACGGTAGCACAGCAGACTCTGACTCTGTATGTTGGGGTTCGAATCCCTATTCCGCTGCCAAACAAAAAGACACTCCTTGCGAGTGTCTTTTTGTTTTGTTGCGGAATAGTCTCTCGAACCGCAGTGCCGCAAGGCACGGGGTTCGCATACCTCGGAATATACAATGCTATGCATTGATGCCATACATCACTCCGTGATGATTCCATACGGCACTTCGTGCCAATTCCATACCGCAATAAATTGCGGATTCCATACACGGCTCTGCCGTGATTTGCCGCAAAGTTATTGCAATCTTTCTGATTTTATGGTATAATCAGACCAACAAACACGAAGGACGGTGGGATTTTGAAAAAGAGTTACGATGATTTTATCACGCCGCAGAACGTGTCTTGCTTGAAATTAAAACGGCTTTTGCACGTGATCTCGAATGCCGCTTTGGTTGTAAATCTTGTGATTTTTGCTATCCTTTTGCCTGACGTGCGGCTTTGGACGTTTGCGCTTGTGGGCGTTTTTGTTCTATACACGGTAGCGATGCTTTTGGATAAGCGTAAGTCGGAATGGGCTTGGTGGGGCATTGTTTTTGGCATAGCGGTTGCTTTTTGTATCTCTCTTTGCTACGTTATTTTATTTAAGCTTTATCTGTATTTTGCGGTAATTGCCGCGCAGGCGGTGGTCTTGATTGTAACCGCTTGCGGTGTCAAAAGATAACCGTTAATAGGGGGGCGTTATGGATATTAGGAATAAAACAGTGCTGTTTCTCGGCTCGTCTGTTACGTATGGCAGCGCCAGCGGAGGCGTTTCATTTGCGGATATGATTGGTGATGCGTGCGGATGCAGATGTATCAAGGAGGCGGTGTCCGGCACAACGCTTGCGGATATAGACAGCACCTCATACGTGTCACGTCTTAAGGCGGTGCCGCGCGATACGGCGGTGGATCTTTTTGTGTGCCAGCTTTCCACAAACGATGCCAAAAAGGATATAGAGCTACGTAAGGTTGACGAGGCAATAAGGTTTATTTTGGATTACGTAAGAGATACCTTTGGCTGCCCGACGGTCTTTTATACCGGCACGTACTTTGAGAGCGAAAAATACGCGAGCATGATAGAGCTTTTGTATGAGATACGGCGCGAATATGATTTTTGCGTGCTTGATCTTTATAACGATGCCGAAATGTGCGCCGTAAGCGAAGAGGACCGCACAAGATATATGAAGGATAAGGTGCACCCAACCCTTATAGGATATAAGGAATGGTGGACACCAAAATTTATAGATTTTATAGCACGTATGCCGTGATATCCCACGGGGCGTGTATGAAAAAAGGAGTACGGGCACAAAAAGCTCGCACTCCTTTTCTTCTTTTTTACTCTCGCCTTCGGCTTTGCCGCGGGCGCGCATGGCGGCGTTTACTTGCGCTCCGATAGCCGTATGAGCGTGGGGCAGGGAACGGTTGCTTTATTATATCCCCCTATGCGTGTATACAATAAATGTAAACAATGCGCTAATATTGCGCGCATTACTTGACAAAAGGCTACAAAATATTTATAATAAATAAATGAATGATTTTGCGCGGCGTGCGCGCATATGCGGCGCATGCTTTATTATAGTAAAAGAAAGGACACTCTATGAGATCTACATATGAGGCGGTACGGAGAAAATATTCGGTATGCCTTATTCTTATTATTTCGCTGATTTCGGTATCGCTTGGCGTTTGTGTGGGCGCAGCCGTTGCCGTGGCGCTTAAGCTTACGGCGGTGGAGCCGTCTTACGCATTTGCATACGTATTCGGGATCTGCACGGCAGCTGTAACGGCGGCAGCACTGCTTATACCGTTTTATCCCACGGAAAAGCGCGCGGCACGTTACCTTGATAAAAGGCTTGGGCTTAGCGAGCGCGTAGGTACTATGGTAAGCTTTGCAGGGGACGGCAGCGATATAGCCGCTCTCCAGCGCGAGGATACCGAAAGGATGCTTTCGGAAAGCAAGTCGGCTCTTTTCCCGCGCCGTATATGGATCGCCCTTGCGGTGCCCGCTCTTGCGGTGGCGCTTGCGCTTTGCGCGGTGCTTGTACCTGCAAAGGCGCCGGAGCAGCCTGACGTTGGCACCGGCACGGAGGACGAGGCTTGGGCACTAACGGATTGGCATATAACCGCGATCCGTGCCTTGATAGAAGAGGTGCGCGAGTCGGATATGGAGAGTGAAGGAATCGGACGCGTTGTTTCCGAGCTTGAAGCGCTTATAGTAAAGCTTGGTGCGGTAGACACCGTTACCGTGATGAAGCAAACGGTTATAGATACGATGCTTAAGATAGCACAGGTCGCATCCGATCTGAACTCCTTCCCCGAATTTGCGCGTGTTGCGGTAAGCTCACCCGTAGCATCGGTAAAGGCGTACGGCGAGGCGCTTGGCACGCTTGCAGATCCGATAATCGAGAGCAGATACCACGAGCTGCGTGCAGGCTTTAAGCACGCGGGTATGGAGGCGGAGCTTGCCGCCTTCGCAAACGGGCTTTCGGACGTGCTTTCAATGGCGGATATAGCAAAGGATGATGAGATCCGTGTTATAACGGAGGCGTTTGCGGCATCCCTTGCCGAGCTTGCCGAAGCGGCACCCGATATGAGCGAGGCGGATGCAACGGCAAGGCTTAAGGAAATATTCGATGCTGCGGCGGAGGAGCTTTCGTTTGAGCTTGCGCTTCAGAATGCAAACCTTGTAACGGCATCCAAGACCAATAGCACGCTTATGCTTATCTTCGGTATAGCAAGAAGCGAGCTGCCCGACGATCTTAAGTATGCGGACGGTGCAGGCTCGGGCACTACCGGCGGTGACTACGAGGAAAAGGATGACGAGGTTATTACAGACGGAGGTAAGGGCTCCGGTGACGTTATTTACGGAAGTGACGATGCGGTATTTGATCCCGAGCGTGACGAGCACGTTGTTTACGGAGACATACTTGCACAGTACGATGCGCTTAAGAGCACAGAGCTTGAGGACAGAGAGCTTTCCGATGCCCTGCGCGAGTTTATAGGAAAATACTTTGACGACCTTTACTACAGTGAAGAAGAAAAATAATCGAGAGTGAGGATATAAAAAATGCAGATCAATGAAAAGGTAACGCAGTTCAGCGAAAGTATAGCAAGGATCAAAAAGGAGCTTGCGCGTGACGTTGTAGGTCAGGCGGATATAATCGATAACGTGATCATCGCGATCGTTGCGGGCGGCAACGTGCTTCTTGAGGGTGTACCCGGAGTAGGTAAGACAAGGCTTGTACGTTCTCTCGGAAGAGTTCTTTCGCTCCCCTTCTCAAGAATACAGTTCACCCCCGACCTTATGCCTACCGATATAACCGGTACGGACGTTATAGAGAAGGATGAAAACGGAAAAATGAACACGGTGTTCCGCCGTGGCCCTATATTTGCAAACCTTGTGCTTGCAGATGAGATCAACCGTGCTACCCCCAAAACTCAGTCCTCAATGCTTGAGGTAATGCAGGAGCATAAGGTTACGGTAGGTAAAGAGACCTACCGTATAGACGAGCCCTTCTTCGTGCTTGCAACGGAAAACCCCATTGAGCAGGACGGTACGTATCCGCTCCCCGAGGCACAGATGGACAGATTTATGTTCAAGCTTATAATGCAGTTCCCCGGCAGAGCAGAGCTTGTTGATATCGTAAAGATGACTCAGGTTACTATGGACGAGTGCGCAGAGCCCGTTGTAAACGGTGCGGATATCCTTGAGATGAGAGCACTTGCGGCTACCGTGCCCGTAATGGACGAGGTAATCGATTACGCTATCCGTATTGTTTCCGGCACGCATCCCGAGCTTGATGCGGCAGCACCCTGCGCAAAGAAGTACGTTAAGTACGGCGCATCCCCGAGAGCTGCGCAGGCGCTTGTTACCGCCGCAAAGGTACGCGCGCTTATTATGGGAAGATTCAACGTAGCGTATGAGGATATCGATGCGCTTGCAGCACCCGTTCTCCGCCACAGAATAAAGATAAACTATGCGGCTATCAACGATAAGCTTAACGTTGACGGCGTAATAGCACAGATCGTAAAAGAGACAAAAAGATGAGTGAGGCTATAATCAACGAGCAGCTGCTCTCGGAGATAGAAACGCTTGCAACCCTTGTAAAAAACAACACGGCAGGTATGTTCGGCGGTATGCGCCGCAGTAAGAGCCTTGGCTCATCCTCCGAATTCGCCGATTACCGCGATTATATGCCCGGTGACGATATAACGAGAATAGACTGGAATGCATATGCCCGCTTTGAAAAGCTTTACGAGAAGCTTTATTACGACGAGCGGCAGATGCACACGCGCATCTATATCGATGCAAGCAGGTCTATGCGATATGCAGACGAGGCCAAGCGCGTGCAGGCGCTCAGGCTTGCGGCGGCACTTGCATACCTTTCGGTGTGTGAGATGGACAAGGTGTCGGTATATGCCATTTCGGGCGGTACTGCGCGTGAGATCATCTCCGGCGTAGTCGGTAAGGAAAGCTACTATCTTGAAATAGGCAAGCTTGACGGAATAGAATTTGACGGCGATTGCCGCATAAGCGAGGCGATATTGCCCACAAAGGTTGGAATGGGAGACGGATATTCGATAATCATATCGGACTTCCTTACCGATGCCAACTACGAGGATGCAATAGATCTCCTTGCCGATAAAAAGCGCGATATCATGTGCATACAGGTGCTTGGCGCAGAGGAAATAAATCCGCAGATCCGCGGCAAGATGCACCTTTTCGATTCGGAAAATCAGTCGCGCTACTACAGAAAGAACATAGACCGAGAGATAATCAAGGCGTACCGTGCGGCGCTTAAGTACGCGCAGGACCGCATAAGCGATTACTGTGCGGCAAGGGGCGCAAGCTACGTACGCGTAAGCGCGCTTGACAGCTTTGGTACGGTGTTCTTCGGAAAACTTATTGATATTGGAGTATTAAAGTGAGCTTTATTTATCCGTTGGGACTTTTGGGGCTTATCGGTATACCGATCCTCGTCCTGATCTACATAATAAAAAGTAAATATTCCGAGCAAACGGTTGCATCCACCTACCTTTGGGAGCTCTCGGAGCGATTTTTGAAAAGAAAGCGCCCCGTAAGCCCGATATCGGGTATAATAAGCCTTGCCCTGCAGGTGCTTTCGGTGCTTCTTATCTCGCTTATAGTTGCGCATCCGGTTATAACCGTAAAGGGCTCTGCAAACGAATATTGCTTCGTGCTTGATGCCTCTGCAGGTATGCAAACGGTAGAGGACGGCGAGAGCAGATTCGATAAGGCAAAGGGGGAGATAGAAAAGATCGTTAACTCCTCTGCAGACGGAAGCCTTTTCACCCTTATCAAGGTTGGCGGCACCGCCGCTACCGTTTTTGAGAGGGTAGAGGATAAGCGCGACGTTAAGGAATACCTTGATATGACCGAGTGCACGGACGGTGGCTTTGACGTTGCCTCTGCTATAACGGCGGCACAGCAGAAATTTGATGCCAACCGCGGTGTTATAACATATCTTGTTACCGATACGGCATATGCCTCGGTAAATAATATGCAGCTTATCAACGTTGCCGCTGATGCAACGAATGCGGCAATAGGCTCTGTCGCTTGGGATATATCCTCGGGCAAGCTTACCGTGCGCGCAAGCGTTGTATCCTACGGCGAGGCATTTTCGGGAACGGTATCCCTTTATGCAGACGGTGCAAGCACGCCCTGCGCGGTGTGCGACGTTGCGCTTGAGGATGGCGTGCCCTTCGGTGCGGTGCTTGAAGCACCCATAAAGAGCTTCAACTCACTGAAGCTTGTGCTTTCGGGCAGCGACGGTCTTGTTATCGATAACGAGTATGCCGTTTATGACGTAAAGTCGGAGGGAACGCATAAGATACTTCTTGTATCCGAAACGCCCTTCTTCCTTGAAACCGTTTTTGCGGCTACGGGCAATACCAAGATCACCGTTATGAGCCCCGATGAGTATTCATCGTCTGTAAAGGGCTACGGTCTTTACGTTTTTGATTGCTGCACGCCCTCCGAGATGCCCTCGGACGGTGCCGTGTGGTTTATAGATCCCCAGGGCAGCGTGCCCGATTCGGGCTTTAGCGTACAGGGTGACGTTGCGCTTCAGCGCGGCGAGCCTATCAAGCTTACCACCTCATCCTCAACCCTTGCAAGAACTCTTACAAGCGGTGTAAAGGGAGAGGGAATAGAGCTTATCGAGTACGTAAGATGCAGCCTTTACCGCAACTTTACGCCCGTATTTACCTATAACGGAAACCCCGTACTCTTTGCGGGCACAAACGGCAAGGGGCACAGAGAGGTAGTGTTTGCATTCGATATACACAACTCTAATTTGCCCATGCTTGTGGATTTCGTTATCCTTGCAAGCAATCTTATGGACTTCTCCTTCCCCGAGGTTATAGAGGACACCTCTTACACGGTTGGGGATGAGGCAACGGTAAACGTTATTGCAAACTGTGACAGTATACGTGTGGATTCCCCAAGCGGAGCCGTTACGTATCTTAGCACGGATGCCGCGCAAAGCGCTCTTTCGCTTACCGAATGCGGCAGCTATAAGATAACCGTTACCGTATCACGCGTGCCGCGTGAGTATTATATCTATGCCGCTTTGCCCGAAGTGGAGAGCGACCCTACGCCCACGGCTGATGCGATAGGTCTTGTGGGTGATGCCGTGCCCGGTGGCTTTGACGGCAAGTTTGATCCTACGTTTATTCTCTTTGTGGCGTTGGCTCTTATATTCATCGCAGATTGGACGGTGTATTGCTATGAGAAGTATCAGCTTCGATGAACCGTTATGGCTCCTTCTTCTGATCCCGCTTGCACTCGGTATTCTTATACCGTGGCTTATAGCGATCAGGCGCGAGAACAGATCGCGCTCCGCAGTAGCATCACTCGTCATTCACGTTTTGATAGCAGTTCTTGTTACGCTTTCGGTTGCGGGCACGGTGATAACAACGGTTATTACGGAAACCGAGGTCATCGTTGTTGCGGACGTATCCTATTCCGCATCTCGCGGATATGACAAGACCGACGAATATATTGCAGGGCTTAAGGAAAATCTTCCTCTTAACTCCCGTCTCGGTGTAGTTTGCTTCGGTAAGGATCAGGTGCTGCACACCCCCCTTGGCGGCGAGCTTACCTCGGTTTCGGGCGCGGCGGTGGATACCTCTGCTACCGATATTGCCGCAGCTCTTGATTATGCGGGCACCGTTTTCGGTGACGGCGTGCTTAAGCGCATCGTTCTTATAACGGACGGCGCGGAGACTGTAAGCAGCGATTCCTCGCGCATGATAGCGGCGGTGGAGCGCCTTGCCGCAACGGGTGTTGCGATCGATGCGATCTACCTTGATTC
>JAZRLU010000065.1:0-2404 GCA_045647045.1 Eubacteriales bacterium | reverse complement strand
TTCACTAAGGAATTCAACGACAGAACCAAGAACGATATCGGTCTTATCATTCCCGTAATCATTACCGTTTACGCAGACCGTTCCTTCACCTTCATCACCAAGACTCCCCCCGCAGCAGTTCTTATTAAGAAGGCTTGCGGCATTGAGACTGCATCCGCTACTCCTAACAAGACTAAGGTTGCTACTCTCACCAAGGAGCAGGTTCGTAAGATCGCAGAGACAAAGATGCCCGACCTTAACGCAGCTTCTATCGAAGCAGCTATGAGCATGGTAGCAGGTACCGCTCGCAGCATGGGTGTCACCGTTGAAGAGTAATTGGAGGATAATAGATAATGGCTAAAATGGGTAAGAAATATATGGCTTCCGTTGAAAGCTTCGATAAGAGCAAGCTTTACGATACTGCGGAGGCACTTGATATCGTTTGCAAGACTGCAAAGGCTAAGTTTGATGAAACCGTTGAGATTCACATTCGTCTTGGCGTTGACTCCCGTCACGCTGACCAGCAGGTAAGAGGCGCAATCGTTCTCCCCAACGGTACCGGTAAGACCGTTAGAACTCTCGTTTTCGCTCGTGGCGACAAGGCTGAGGCTGCACTTGCTGCAGGCGCAGATTACGTTGGCGCAGAGGATATGGTTCAGAAGATCCAGACCGAGAACTGGTTCGAGTTCGACGTTGTTATCGCTTCCCCTGACATGATGGGCGTTATCGGCCGTCTTGGTAAGGTGCTTGGTCCTAAGGGACTTATGCCCAACCCCAAGGCAGGTACTGTTACTCCCGACGTTGCAAAGGCTGTTACCGAGGCTAAGGCAGGTAAGATCGAGTACCGTCTTGATAAGACCAACATCATCCACTGCCCTATCGGAAAGGCATCCTTCGGCGTTGATAAGCTTATGGAGAACTTCAACACCCTCGTTGGCGCAGTTATTAAGGCTAAGCCCGCTGCTGCTAAGGGTCAGTACATCAAGAGCTGCGTAGTTGCTACTACTATGGGCCCCGGTGTAAAGGTTAACTACTCCAAGCTCAGCTAATTTATACGCATTATTGATCTATTATGCATAAAAAAGAGGAATACCGCTTGGTATTCCTCTTTTAATTTTGTGTTGTGACAAGAGGTATCGTATGATACCTTTTTATTGTTTTTATAAGTTTATCGAGGTAGCCTTTTTGTTTTGAATGATCATCTCTCGGTTGCAAACGGAACGTATTTATCCTTGAATGCGATGCCCATACAAATTCCAACCACCGATTTAGCGCCTATTCCGTGCAAAAGCGTTGCACAGTTGCCCATTGAAGCGCCCGACGTTACAACGTCATCAAATACGAACACCTTTGGCGGCACGGTTTTATTGCCGTAATAATCAAACCTGGCATTAGACATACGCTCTTCCCTGCTGCCGGAAAGCTTTTGCGCGCGGCGCTGCTTGCTTTGCAAAACCTTAACGTATTTTATACCAAGCCTTTTTGCAAGCGCACGCGCTACGTTCTCTGCGTGATCGTATCCGTATTTGTGTACCCTTTTCTTGCTTCGCGGAACCGAGGTTATAACAAATTTATCGTAATCCGCGATCTCGGATATAACGGATCTTGCCAATTCATCAGCTATAAAATCAATAAGATCTCTGCGATAAGAGCGCTTAAGCTTATAGATCAGCTCGTTTGACGGCACAACAGAGCCATCGGGCGCTGATCTGTATACGAAAAGCTTGATCAGGCGCTTTACGTAGTGGCGCGATAAATATTCGTTGGTACAAAGGCATTCGGGCCTATACTTACCGCAAACCGAGCATATAGTTGCCTTGTTATCGATATGCTTGCTTTTGCACTCTGGGCAAAGCGCCTCATCATCATACGAAAGATATGCAGAGCAAGCAACGCATTTCGGTACTGTAAGATAGAAAAGAATGCGCTTTATCAATTCATTTCTCTTCATAATAATATTATAGGGGCTGTCTCTTTATAGAAACAGCCCCATCCTGATTTAATATAATTACTTTTTCGGGAAGCTATCCTTGAGGCCGACTATGCGGTTAAAGGTGTTTTCATGCTTTGTATCCTTAACGAAATATCCGCATCTTACAAACTGGAAGCGATCACCGGGATTGCTGCTTGCAAGCGCAGGCTCTACCTTACAGCCCGTAAGAGTAACAACGGACGCTGTGTTAAGATAATCGTCATAAGTTTTATCTTCCGGAATATCTGCGGTATTTTCAATATCGAAGAGGAAATCGTAAAGCTTTACGGTTACGTCCTCGGAATGGCTTGCGCTGAGCCAATGGATAGTGCCCTTTACCTTTCTTCCGTCAACAGGAACACCGTTTCCGGTTTCAAGGTCTGCGGTACAAAGGATCTCGGTAACGTTACCCTCTGCATCCTTAACGATCTCATTGCACTTAACGATGTAAGC